>JBNJFT010000037.1:0-16529 GCA_051747065.1 Bacteroidota bacterium
TGGAATGACCCGGCAAATCAAACCAATCAGAAAGCAGACGGATTGGAAGAAGGATATTATACAGTTGAAATTGAAGATTCCAAAGGATGTGAAGTTGAAGCAGGCAAAGCTTTAACTCAACCGGATTCGCTACAGATCAGTGCCAATACTTTTAATGTGGATTGTTACGGCGGAAGCGACGGCGCAATTCAACTGGATGTAAGCGGAGGTACCGAAGCCGGTTACGATTATTTCTGGACGACTGAAGAAGGAGAAGGCCTGGTTGAAACGGACAAGAATCAAAGTGGGCTTACGGCAGCTTCCTACAGCGTTAAGCTTACCGACACAAATGAATGTGAGAAAAACCGGACATTTGAAGTAACTCAACCGGAATCGCCTTTGGCCATAACAAACGAAGAAAGTTCAAACGTTGAAACCTGCTATGGCGATAATACGGGTTACATAAATGTTGATGCCGAAGGAGGTACAACTCCTTTAACCTATGAACTGGCGCTTGATGGAACTACGGAGGATGATAATACAACTGGCGAATTTTCAGAGGTTGGAGCCGGCCTTTATGAAGTTTATGTAATTGATGACAATGGATGTGCAGTTACAAGCAGTGAATTCGATATTACACAGCCCGAACAGATTGTAATAAATAACACTGAATCTACTGAGATAAGCGAAGCCGGAGCAGAGGATGCAACAATTACCGTCGATGCTTCAGGAGGAACAGGGACATTGTACTATACCCTGAATCCGGATTCGGCAGAAACCAACCAAACCGGGGAATTCACTGACCTTGCGCCCGGTAATTACTTTGTAGATGTTACCGATGACAACAATTGCGGGCCGGTATCTACTGAGGAAATCAGTATTCAAAGCAAATCATCCGGCATTAATGAGCTGGAGAAAGAGTACAATTTCAGCATTTATCCCAATCCAGCCGGTGATGAGGTTCAGATTTCCATGTATTTTGAGAAAAAAGTCAATCTAAGACTGGAGTTTATCAACTCGCAGGGACATAAAGTTCAGGAAAAGTCATACAAAGACGTGCAGTATGGATGGAACCAGCGTGTCGGAGTGACCTCGCTTAGTTCCGGGCTGTATTTTGTGAAAATATATATCGACGATTCATACGAGGGTAAGGCAAATCTCTTAATAAGATAGAAAAGTTAACATATAATGATATTATCTAAAGGCTTTCATTGGATTGATGAAAGCCTTTTATTATTTTTAACATCAAAATTTACGGTTCAAACGTAAAAAACAATACCCAAATGAACGTATTAATCATCGGCTCAGGTGGACGAGAGCATGCGCTTGCATGGAAACTAAGTAAGAGTTCCTCTTTGGAGAATCTTTATATTGCCCCCGGAAACGGAGGCACCCGGTTTGCCGGAAAAAATGTGGACATTTCTCCGACAGATTTTGAAGCAATCAAAACGTTCTCACTTCAAAACAACATTGATCTGATTGTTGTAGGTCCGGAACAACCCCTGGTAGAAGGAATTGTTGATTTTTTCAGGGAAGACCCGGAAGCAAAACACATCCCTGTTATCGGGCCTTCAAAGCAGGGAGCGCTTTTAGAAGGCAGTAAGGATTTTGCCAATCAGTTTATGAAAACACACAACATACCAACCGCTGATTTTCAGACCTTCACAATAGAAACATCAGGCGAGGCATTTAAATACCTGGATAAAATGAATCCGCCTTATGTCCTGAAATCTGACGGTCTTGCCGGTGGGAAAGGAGTGATTATAACCGAAGATGTAGAAGAAGCAAAACATCAATTGCAGGACCTTTTGGAAGGAAAGTTCGGAGAGGCCAGTAAAAAAGTTGTTATCGAGCAATTTTTGGAGGGAAAAGAATTGTCCGTTTTTGTTTTAACTGATGGGAAAAACTATAAGATTCTTCCGAATGCCAAAGATTATAAGCGCATAGGAGAAAAAGACACGGGTCTCAATACAGGTGGCATGGGAGCTGTTTCTCCTGTTCCTTATGGAGATGCTGAATTCATGAGAAAAATTGAGGAACAAATCATACAACCCACAATTAAAGGATTGCATGAAGAAAACATCGATTACAAGGGATTTCTATATTTCGGTCTTATCAAAGTAGGCGAGGAGCCTTATGTTATTGAGTATAACGTAAGAATGGGCGATCCTGAGACGCAGGCCGTTATTCCAAGGATAAATTCAGATTTGCTTTCATTGTTGGCATCTATTCCCGAAGAAAGATTAGACAAAGAGCATATTGAAATCGATTCTCTGGCTACAGGTTGTGTCGTAATTGCCTCTGAAGGTTATCCGGGAAAATATGAAAAAGGAAAAACGATACACATTGGGCCAGTAGAAAATGCAGAAGTATTTCATGCAGGTACCGCAACAAAAGACGATTTAATTGTTACTTCCGGAGGCCGTGTACTCTCGGTTGTTTCAAAAGGGAACTCTTATGAAGAAGTTTTCCGGAAAATTTATGAAAATGTTGAAAAAATAGATTTCGAAGGAAAGTATTACCGCAAAGACATTGGTTTTGACCTGTAAACTCTAAGAATATGGTATTAAAGATTGTAAGAAGTAATTCACCTGTAGTATTGTTATTTTTCCTGTTGATTTCTTTTGGTTTATGGTATCCGGCATTCAACAGCCCGGAAATGATTCCCTTTTCATTTGATGAGGCAAAGATGCCCTTATATGAATTACTCTATAATTGGCTGGCTCAAAAACAATTTTTAAGAGTCTTTGTTCCATATATCTTAATTTTAATTCAGGCGGTGTATATTTTAAAGATCAACAGGGAGTATATCTTAGTTCAGAGGCAAAATTATCTTCCTTCTTTAATTTTTATCATTATAACGGGGAGTTTTATTGAATTGCAACGAATTAATCCGGGTATTTTTGCCAACTTGTTTATTATTTTGATGTTGAATCAGGTTTTTTCTTCTTATAGAAAACGTTATGTACTGAACAGGCTTTTTATGGCCGGAATTTTTGTCGGTATTGCCGGTATGTTTTATTCCTTTGCGATTGTTTACCTGGTTATTATCTGGATTAGTTTATTTCTTTTACGCAGTATTGATCTACGTGAATGGTTTGTACCGGTTCTCGGAGTAATTTTTCCCTTTCTGTTTTTATTTTCGGTTTATTATATCCACGATGAACTTACAATTACAGGTCTGATTGAAACGATTAAGGCCAATATAAAAGCTCCCGTGAGCATCACCCATTATCAAACGCCATACTATATTTTTTATGCGATATTAGGTCTGTTTGTAATTTTTGGAAGTTTTTCCATTATAAAGCGATTTCCCGGCAGGAAAATTTACATCAGGAAATTCTTTGAAATATTGTGGTGGATGTTTGTGGGGCCGGTTTTAATGTTAATCTTTATGAGTCAAATTTACGGAGAGATTATATACTTTATAGCCGTTCCGATAACTTACCTTATTGCAGATTATGTTAATTCAATAAAAAACAGGACATTTGGAAATGTAATGATTCTGCTTCTGTTAGCTTCACTGGTTTATGTGTGGGTAAGCCATGTTTAGGCAGTTTCAGAAGTACCGACTAAATAATTATAAGAATACAGAATACAGAATACAGAATACAGAATACGATAAAGCTAATTATCAACGAAATATAAAAACATTGTATCTGGTATTTTAATGTGTTAATTAAAAGAATGAGCGTTTTATAAAATTCTAGTTAAAATTTGACCTTGCTTTTTAAACATTTTTGCATTTTTCGGGGTTTTTCTTTACTTAATTTTGTTTTTAATTCCTTGTATTTCAAAATATTACTTACTTCTGAAATTGCCTGTTTATCCATTACATGCAGTATATTCACTGCTTGCTGCAAAGTGCTTACTGCCTACTCATTAGCTAATTGATGCTCGTTTTAATATTTGTCTCTACTCCTGAAAATGCCTGAATAAGTTTCCTTATGGTAGTGTGTGGTTAGAATTTTTCAACAAAGGATAAGACAATAACGGCTAATCCCTCTTTCCCATCTTCAAATTCAACAAAAACGTGATAAGCTCCGGTTTTTTGAATTTTTATTTCAAAGTCCTGGTGTACTTTCCCTGTGGCTACAACATAATTTGAACCTAAGAGTTTGCTACTGTCATATACTTTAACAATTGCTTTGCCGTCGTAATCTTTAGAGCTACAAACGGAAAATCTATATTGGGTGTTTTTTCTGAGCATGAAGGAATTTTTATCTCTGGGGGCATCTTCCCCGGATGGGGCAGCATTTAATTTAACCGTAAAATCTTTTAAATATTTGGCACCATCTTTTTTTGCAATGCGGTTGCAAATATTTAGCAATTCCTCTCCTGTTTGAGCTTGACTTTCATTTATATTAAGCGCCAAAGAAATAATGGGTATAAGGAATAAAATATAAAGATTTTTCATAATTAATTGCTGATTAATTTATTTCTTGTTTTCTTCGATTTCTCGATTATTTTTTCAATTAGCTCATCAGATACATTTACGTTACTTTTTGTATTTTGTTTTATAATTAACCTGCCATTTTCTTCCGTTTGTTCAGGCTCCCCTTGTTCATAGGTAATTTCAACTTTTTTAAAGAGTTCATAGATTTCTTCGTAGTCCTCTATAAGTTTTGCAAAATCTTCATTGTTCTGATAATTACGTAAAAGAATCATCAGGTCACTGAGCATGATTTTCTGTTCTCCAATTGCTTCTTTTAGCTCCGGGCTGGGATTCTTTTTATATACCTGGCCGGTAATGTAGAGGCCTTCCATCCAAACACCTGCTACCATTAAAACGCTTATATTGCTCCTGTTGTTTTCCCGCAGGTATCGGTACATCTGATTGAAGTTTTTCTGTGATATATATATTAAAGAATCGATGTTTTCATTATTCGAGGCCAAACGTTTTAATGTTCGGAAATCAAAAAACTGGCCAATTTTTAGTTTGTTAGACAATTTTTTTATAGAAGTAAGAAAATCAACGGCTGCTGAAGTTTTTCCGTACATATTTAAATATCCCAGATCAGCACCGTAAATACCCAGAACTATAGCTTGTTTAAAACTTGTGCTGTAATAATCTACGTTTTCTGTACTGGCAATAAGCTCGCGGGAAAAGGGGACGTTTAATTTTTTGATTAAGGCGGCGGTTTCAATAGGGGAGGAAATATTTTGGGTCATATTTTCTATAGCCTGATCCGAGACTTCCAATGTACCCTTATTAAGAACGGAGTCTGGAACTTCCATATTATCACCATTACCGTTGTCATTGGATTTTTTACATGTCGGCAATGTTAGAATGGCGATTATTAAATATAGAATAAATTTATGTTTCATATGATTTATTCTGCTAAAGCGTTTTTACAAAAATAAAATTATATCGTGTAAATTTAAAAATAATTTAAGATTTCCGAAAGAATATTTTCTTTACTTGCTCAGGTAAATTCAGCAACTTATACAAAGCTCCATAATACAGTGTTATATATAATATTAAAGTCATTACAAAAATTGCGCCTAAGTTAAACCAATAAGTAGGAATAAAAGCACCCATAAAATATTTTCTGGGGGCATAAAAATGTGTCCTGAAATCAAGGAAATGATTGGGCTCCGGGTCTTGATAGACAGGGTCTACATGTTGAATTAATCTATCTTCAAATTCAATGATTTTATTTTTTTCTAATTCCTTTTTCACCTGTTCTGCCACACTTTCATTGTAATAATCATCCTTTAATTTTCGGTAGGCTTTGGGTTTGTTATTTGAATAATAGGACCGGATGTTATCAAGTTTCTTATTCGCCTTTGAAAACTGTTCGTTATAATAATCTTTTATTTGATTGATATAGCCAGTCACCTCTAACAACAAGGCCTCATCAACTGTGCCTATATGTAGCCTGTTTAATTCTTTAAATTCAAATCCTGTTTCTTTTTCTTCATTAGATAACTCATTTTTTAGCAGAGCTAAGCTCCGTTTCGCTTCTTTTCTTATTGAAGGAGAGGCATTTTCAATATTATCCAGGTTGTCTTTCAAGAAATCCACCTTTTTTTCTAATTCAGGAATAAAGTAAATGGTTTTGAAATCTGCCTGGCTTTCTTTCTTTTCTAAATCGTAAAAATGTTGTTCATATTTATTGTTTTTGAACTGATTAACCATCAAACCTTCATACGACCATTTTGTAGGCATTATTTCAGCAATAAAAGGCACCTTATCTACACTGCTGATATTTCTGTTGAGTTTGTCAAAAGGGAACATTGCACCGCTAAGAATCATCATAGGGATCATAAGCAAAGGAATGATGATATAGATGGTTACGGCAGAATTGAATGTTGCAGAAATATTTAATCCCAGAAGGTTGGCAAAAAGAGCTGTAATGAATAAAGCAAGCCAGTATTCAAACAACATTCCTTGGATTTCAAGAATATAGTTGGCAATCAGAATAAACAGTATCGATTGTATAGCAGAAATCAAAGTCAGAATGATAATTTTGGATACCAGATAACTTGACTTGCTCAGGTTCAAAAATTGTTCTCTTTTTAATATTTTTCTGTCCCGGAATATTTCTTCCGCACTAACAGTTAACCCAAGAAATAAGGCAACAATAAGAGCCATGAAAATAAAAATCGGTATGTTTTCATTTTCCCGGAAAAGATAAGTGCTGGAGGTAGGATCGGGTATGTAACGAATGATATAGGAGAGGATAAATCCAAGGACCGGAGCTTCTAACAAGTTCAGGGCTACATACTGTTTGTTACTGATTTTTGACAGAAAATCGCGGATTGTATATATTTTAAATTGTGTAAGCCAGGAAGGTATATGAGTTGTTGAAGGCGGTTCCTCATCTACCTCTTTAATGTCTTTTTTCTTTTCAATAGGAACATTTTCCTGTAGCTTCTCTTCCCATTTCTTTGGGCTGACTTTTCTTTTGTCTGTGTACTGGCCGTATTCATCTACAACCCGGGCTTCCATGATGTTGAATATAAGTTCCGGGTTTACGTTACCACAGGTAGGGCATTCGCCAACCTCGCTGTTAATCTGGGCATCAAGGCGTTTGAAGTACATTACTCCTTCCACGGGATTGCCGTAATAAACCATGTAACCACCTTCGTCAAGAATGATCATATTGTCGAACATCTTGTAGATTTCAGAAGAAGGCTGGTGGATGACGACAAATATTAGTTTTCCTTTCAGAGTTAATTCGCGCAGCAGGTCCATTACATTTTCGGAGTCCCGGGATGAAAGTCCTGATGTGGGTTCATCAACAAATAAGATAGCCGGTTCGCGAATCAATTCCAAAGCAATATTCAATCTTTTTCGCTGGCCGCCACTGATTAATTTGTTTAACGGAGATCCTACCTTTAGGTCTTTAATGTCCCCCAGGCCAAGGTTGTATAATGTTTTATTGACCAATTGCTTCAGCTCCTCTTCTTCTTTGTCTTTGAAACAAAGCTTGGCATTATAATAGAGGTTTTGAAACACAGTTAACTCTTCAATTAACAGGTCGTCTTGCGGTATATAACCTATAACACCTTTTAATTTTTCTTCTCCTTCTTCGCCATGGAAATTTATTCCATTGATTCGAACTTCCCCTTCTGTGGGTTTATTAATTCCTGCCAGTATGTTAAGCAAGGTTGTTTTCCCTGCTCCGCTTGCCCCCATAATGCCTACAAGTTTACCCTGCTTTTCTGCAAAATTGATATTTCGTAGGCCAATAGCTCCGTTGGGAAACTTGAATCCGATATTATCAGCAACATAGCTTATTTTCAATGAAGTAGTATCTGCAAGGTAGTGAGCGACTACATCACTGTAATATACAGGTTTTCCCTTAGGTAATTTGATTGATCCACCCTGAGCGAAAAGATAAATCCTTTTGTTGTTAAGTGGAAGTCCGTTCAGGTAGATCTCCTCTTCTCCGGTATAACGAAGGAAGTATAAGTCAACACTTACAATGTGCAGTATAAAAATATTACCATCCAGTGCGGATGATTTGATGTGTTTGCATTTGGTGCATTTGTTTTCCTGATCGTTTATAATCAGTATATTGGGGTTGTCAAGTTTTTCAATTTCATTATTTACAACATAAGTTTCAATGCTGCTGTATTCTTCTTTATTGATCTTAAAAACTTCTGCTACAGTATTTATGATTGCCATTCGTTGTTCGGAGAACTTCCGGTCTGCATTTACCAGCTCATATAACCTGACAAGGACAATTATTTTTTGTTTTTGGGTAAGTGTTTTGTTGATTTTTTTGCATAAACCAAGAATACGAACAGAATCTTTTACAGAGGTAAGTTTTCTTTTTTGGTTTTTGTCGTTGGTGTCTTCTTTGTAACCGGCTTTTTTGTCAAACAGGGAAATGTATTCCTGTATTGCTTCGTCATTAAGTTGTTGAGTCAGAAAATTCAGCACATATTCCCGCTCATTGGATTCAACTCCATCATCTTGCTTTGCAATAATTGCAAAGAGTTGCATTAAAGCTTTGAGAATTTCTTCACTCATACGTTAAACTGGCCGTCTCTGTTTTACAATACGTAACTTACTTGTTCAAATGGTATATCGACAATGTCTGCGTATTCTTCCCCGGCTTCTTCCATGTCTTCGTCATCTTCCGGATAATACCATTTAATCAGCACATCATTTCCATTTTCATACATTTCTTCGAGCTTCATGAGAATATCAAGCAGTAATTTGGATGAAGCTGTATTAAAGTACACTAATTTAAAAGAAAAAACTGTTTTAGAATTCGGACTTTCTGCGTATTCATCCAACCAGTTTAAGATAGGTTCATAGAAAGAGGTTACATCTTCTGGAAGAGAACGACCTGAAATTTCAAAAATTTCATTCTCTTTATCTAAAATCACGCTGGGTGTATCGTCAGTACCTTTTATTTTTATTACTTCCATAGTTCAATTTGTTTAATTGTTTCTAGAAATTGATGATGACAGAAGGAAAAATGAACTTGTTTCATCAATAGGAAGGAAATGATATTCCAATTTGTTGCCGGTTTTTCTGGCAATATCAATAAACCCTAAGCCAGCACCGCCTTTTTCGGATAATCGCCCTTCTCTCATTTGAGTTTTGTAAAGTTGCTTTAATCCTTCCTTGTCTAAGCTGTTAATTTCCTCCAGCATACTCGTCAATTCCTCAATTTTTCTGTTTTCAATTACATTTCCGGTTGTTACATGGTAATCCTGTTTCCCTTTACTTACCATAAAAATCCCTTTACCTGCAAAAATGTAATCATCAGAACCAAATGTATCTGCGTGTTTACTAATATTTTGCAAACACTCTACCATTACATGGAAAACTTTCTTTTGTACTGTATTCGATTCCTCTTCTTTTGCCATGTTGGACTCAGTCAGTGAAGTGAATGCTTTGGTTATTTGGTGGGTAATCTCCCCTTCATATACCAAAGTTATTTCGTGAGCCTTCATGGACCTATAGAAATCGTATACAAACTCCAGAAAGCCTTTCACATTGTGTTTATCCATAACATATAAATTAATTTAGTTAAACGTAGTAAATATATTAAAATTCTATTCCAATTAACAAAACATCATCGATTTGTTTGTTGTTTTGCTTCCATTTTCTGTAATCGCTCGAGAAGAAACTGGAAAATTGTTGCATTGTTAATTCTTTATTGTTTACGATATTTTCTCTGACTCGTTTCGGTGTATATTTTCTTTTTTCTTCACCTCCGATTTGATCCGGGAGTCCATCAGTGAAGAAGAAAATTTTATCTCCTTCTTTATATTTGATGACGTGATTCACAAAATCTTTTTCTGGTTTCTTCCTGTGCGGTATACCTCCGATAGCTTTTCTGTTCCCTTTGTATTGATCCAGTTCTCCATCTCTTAACAAATATAGAGGTCTGTGAGCTCCCGCGTATTGGAGTTCCTTCTTCTTTTTGTCGATTCTGCACAGCGCGATATCCATTCCGTCTCTGGCTTCAGCATCGAATTTGTTTTGTTTTAATGTGTTTCTTACACCAAAATGTAGTTTGTCCAATACTTCTGCTGCTGTATAATTTTTATTATGGTCAACGATGTTGTTGAGCTGGAAATATCCAATAAAGGAGAGCAGTGCTCCCGGAACTCCGTGTCCCGTGCAGTCTACTGCTGCAATGAAAATAATATCTTCTTTTTTGAAGAACCATGGGAAATCTCCGCTAACTACATCTCTGGGTTCGTAGAAAACAAAGGATTTCGGAAGGTGTTCCTGTACAATTGTGTTGTCTGGTAATATTGAAGTCTGGATTCGTTGAGCATAATTAATGCTATCGGTAATTTGCTTATTTTTCTTTTGGATCTCCATTTCAATTCGTTTGGCTTCAGTAATATCATGGCCAACGAAAAGGATGGTTTCCAGTTCGTTTTCGTTAAACTCAGGAATGGCCTTAAAATTCATTATCCGATCCCCAAGTTTTGCTGTGGGTATCGTTAACTCTGTGTTTAATTTTTCGTTGTTTTGCTTTATTTTCTTTAATGAATCGTTGAAAAATTCGACCAATTGTTCTTCAATCTCTAAATCTGAAATTCGGGTGTTTAATATTTCATTCGGGTCTAAACCTAAGTAATCTTTTGAAACTGGATTGGCATAGAAAAATTGGCCTCTTGTATTCAAACGTAAAATTAAATCGGGACTGTTTTCGGAAAGAGACTGCATTTTACTTTTCATGCGTTCTTCTTTTTCGGCTCTTTTTCGTTCGGTTATGTCCCGTGAATTTAGAATAATTCCATTGATTGCAGGGTCTTCAATAAGGTTTCTTCCTGTTGTTTCGAGAAAGATTTTCTTTCCATCTTTCTTTATATATGTATATTGAATTGATTGTGATTTATTTGGCTCTTCCTGCAGTTGTTTAAACATATCTTTCAGAGCGGCTTCGCCTTTTGCCGTAAGCCTTTCCATATCTTTGCCACGCATCATTTCTTCCTGCGTATACCCAAGGATGTTTTGAACGTTTGGGCTTTGATATTTTAATTTCAGATCCTTATCATAGATGGAGATTACTTCTGAAGCGTTTTCTAATAATGCTTTCAGTCGTTTCTGGGCATTTTCTACTTCTTTTATTTGAGCTTCAAGCTTTTTGTTTGATTTTTCCAGCTCATCCTGTGTAGCCCGCATCTCTTCGGCGTTTTGCCTCAGTTCTTCTTCATTTTCTTTAAGCTCCTGTGTCATTTGCTGGGATTCCTGAAGAAGCTTTTCAGTCTTCTGGTTCATCTTTAGGTTGTACAATGTACGGGCGATGATTTCAGCTAATTCCCGCAGGAAATTTATTGTAAGCTCAGGAACTTCGTCTTTTATGTCGGCAAATTCAATGACACCCTGTAATTTTTCATCAGCGATCAAAGGTATGATCAACAGGCTTTTGGGCTTTTTATCTCCTAATATTCCGGAGGTAATGGTTGCATAATCGTCGGGTATTTCTGTGCGGTAGATATAATCCATTTCATAGGCACTTTCCCCGATCAGGCCTTCTCCTATTTGGAATTCCTGGTTTATATAGCGTTTTCGGTTATAGGCATAGGTGGCGAAATTCACAAGTTTGTTTTCTTCTTCATCATAAAGATAGAGGGCGCCTTGTATAATATCCACATATTTGATCAGTCGGACAAGCACATCATAAGCCAGTTCTTCTGTATTATTATGCAGTCTTAAAACATCTGCAATGATGTCTTTTCCTTCGGCTATCCAGTTTCTTTCTCTTTCTTTTCGGTGGTTTTCCAAAAGATTGTCGCGCATTCTCAGAAGCGATTTGCCGAGCACGTCATTTTCATCTTTCACTTCAAAGTCTGCATCGTATTCTCCTTCACCGATTTTTTTTGCAAAAGTGGCGTTACGATCAATATCAATATCCCTTTGCTCTATTATTTCTTCGAAAAGGTCTTTTTCTTTTTTTCTTTTCAGGTAGTAAATATAGATAATGACTCCGATGATCACAGGTATGGCATCGATGAACCAATGAATACTATTATTTGAGTGTATTTGGCCGATTGATTCGGGTGTAATCGGGAGCTCATTTGAAATTATATCAATAAGCCAGGCGGCAAAAGGAAAAATCAAAGATGCAGCAACACCTATGATGATATCGTTTATCGTAATCGCTATGGATTTATTTTCCTGGTTCATACGCTATTGGTCTAAGTTATTTTTTCTGAAATTTTTTCTCCGATTTTTTCTGATAATTGCGAAAATATTTTTTCAGTTCTCTTATTAAAGACTTTGAAAGATGCCAGTTCTATCAGGCCTATGGTTTTTTCCTGATGGATAACAGGAACAAACAATAGGCACTCCGGAGAGCTGCTACCCAAGCCAGAGAGGATCGTAATGTAATTTTCAGGAATTTGCGTCAGACTCAATACTTTCTGGTTTTTGGCTGTTTGACCGGATAATGTTTTTCCGAGTTCAAAATCCTGAGGTTCTTGTTCCCCATAATAGGCATATTTACTAGCAATTGTAAAAGTATCAGAATCCTTTTTTCTGTAATAAAATAATCCTTGAACAACATCAAATTGCTTAGCTATATTTGCAAGGAGTTTTTCTGAATATTCGGATAGAGATAGACTCTCAGAGTCTTTTGGGAGAATTTTTTCTTCTATGTCGCCTATATCAATATTCTCCTCTGTTTCTATTGCCTCATCTTTTCCTTTGTGTTTTGTTGGGGCATTTTCTTCATTTTCACTTATGTCTTTAAGGTAGGTGCTTTTGGTATAATCTTCTTTACGAATGGCATCCTTCGTTAAATTCATTATTTGAATTGTCTGGAGTAATCCTATAACTACAACTATTCCGATAAGCAGGAAAGGGCCTGTAAGAGAAGCTTCCCCATTGCTAAGGTTGTAGAATTTTGTAATAATGAAAAAAGCAAGTATAAGGAGAATTATAAATGAGGCAAAACTCAGTATTTTATGTGCATTTTTATTATAACTCATTCGTAATTTTATTTTATGTTTAATAAGTAATCTATAATTTGATGCGACGACAAAACATGGTCTACATTTGTTAGATCTAATGCTGCTCTTGTCATGGTAGCCACTTCACATTCTTTCGGGTCCTGAACAATAGCTGTGCCCCCTGCAGCTTTTAATCTTTTCAGTCCGTATGCACCATCCTTGTTGGCGCCTGATAATATTATACCCAGAAGGTTTTTGCTGTAAGTTTGAGCGGCTGTTATAAAAGACAGATCAATTGATGGTCTTGAATGATTTACAGGTTCTTCGGTTGAGAGGGCAATTTTCTTGTTAAGTTCTACGTACATGTGATAGTTGGAAGGTGCAAGATATGCATTTCCTGCTTTGATTGTATCTTTGTCGTAGGGTTCAATTACAGGGATGTTGGACTTAATAGACAGAGCTTCCACAAAGCCGGAACGAACGTGTTTTAATCTGTGCAGGTTTAACAATACCGGCAAAGGATAGTTCTTGGGCAGGGACTGTAATATCCTTGTAATTACCCGGAAACTTCCTGCAGATCCTCCTATGATAACAGCTTTATACATTTATGAAAGCTTTTTCTTGTATACGTTATTGTTTTTATCTACTAATATATAATCTTTCTCTGAATTCCAATAATTTATTTTCTCATTCGCACCGATTATTAAATGTCCCCCTGGCACTAAACAATTGTAAAATGATTTCAGGAGCCGTTCTTCTAAAATTTGGTTATAATATAACATTTGATTTCGGCAAAGAATCAACTTAATTCCCTTTGGATATTCCTCAAAGATAGTATTTTGTTTTATAAATTGAATATTTTTCAATAGTGAATTATCCAGGTAGGCATTTTCGTCTTTTGTTGTATAGAAGTCTTTTAAGTTTTCTTCCCTGAAAACTCTTTTAAAGTTTGCTTCGTTTACCTCCATTTTAGTATAGTCAAAATATCCTTCTTTGATTTTATTCAGGTGAATTTGGCTTAAACTGCTTATCATTATCTTTACATTATCCAACAAATTGAGAGTATTCAGTATGATAAGCAGAGAGTATAGCTCTTCGCCTGAATTTACTTCAGGGAACCAAATCTTATACTGTTGAGGTTTTTTAAGTACGGAAGGGAAGAATTCGTCTTTCAGGTAACGCCATAAGGAAGGGTCCCTAAACATTTCACTTGTTTCAATGCACATTTCTTTAACAAATATTTCGAAAAAATCTTTATCGTCCCGGACTCGCCTTATGAAATTATCTGCATCTTTCAGGTTATATCGTTCGATAATATATTCAATCCGTCTTTTGAAGAAGGTTAAAGCATAATTTTTGAAATTAAAATTATACGTTTCTTTTATTGTTTTTATAATGTTCCGGGTATCCACAATCCCGAGTTCATATCTGTTCATAACTGATTGCTTTATACTATCGTTAATACTTTTTCCTGTAAAAATTACCTCGTTTTTCAAATTTATTGGCTATTTCCCCAAGCATGCTTTCATGCATCCCAAAGAGCATATAGCCATTTGTATATAGATGTTCATGGAACAATTTAAATACTTTTGATTGCAATTCATACTTAAAGTAAATAATCACGTTTCTACATATGATCAGGTCGAATTTAGCAAAATAAAGATTTTCCATTTTTACAAGATCATGCTTTCTGTAAATTGGTTTCTCCCGCAAAAAATTGTTGATCTCTAAAGAATTATGCGCTTTATTAATCTTAAAATATTTTGAATAGGGAACATCGTTATATTCTTCGTAGTTGAAGGGGTTTTCCTTAATGACTTTGTCAAAGTTGTCAAGATAGCCAATATTGAAACGGTATTTGTATTCTCCTTTTTTTGCTATTTCTAATGCGTCTTCGTTAATATCCGTGGCAAAAATCTTTGCTTTATCATATAGCCCCATTTCATTTAATAAGATCAACATTGAATATACTTCTTGCCCGGTAGAACATCCTGCATGCCAGATGTTTATGTTTTTGTTGTTCTTAAATTTCGGAAGAATCCGAAATCGTAAGTCTTGCCATACCTGGGGATCTCGAAATAATTCCGTAGTATTGACTGTAATGTCTTTTACAACGCGTTCCAGAAAATAGTGATCATTCTTTAGTTTTTGTATGGCAGAGGATATATCCAGCTTGTTATCATCAAGAACTTTCTGAATTCTTCTTTTAAGAGATTTTTCAGAATATTCTGTCAGGTCGTACTCAGAGTGATTTTTTATAGTAGTTGTAAAATACTGGACTTCTTTATCCGATAACGCCATGCAATCTTTCAGTTAAAATATTTTTTTATATTGTATTATTACGGGATTTTTTACTTTAGGTTTAATAAATTAGCGCCTTTCTTTGTTTTTCTCAGAAGAAAAGGGTTTAAAATTATAAAAAATTTTTCAATAAAGGTTAAAATTCTTCTTATGAACCCTAAGAATAAAACATTAGCAATTTATGGCATTAGAGATATAGACGAAAAACCATTTCCCGTTATGATCCACGATCATAATATTTCATTATTTCAGAATGGTTCAATCTTAAAAAACGTACAGTTAGAACGCGTTACGCGCAAAAAATACGATCACCGTTTACCCCAATATTTGTATGAACTTTTGGCACAGGAAGAACTCCCTGGGGAGTCGGATTTCGACCTTGTTTTTGTTGATCATATTTATGGACGAGCTTTTCAGAATAATAAGGGAAATATTAGGTTTGAAGCGCCTTTAAATAATAGCCTGCAAACTCAACCGGAACCCGGGGTGTGCTATTTTCTTGATGGCATAAAGGAGGCTTATGCTGTTAATCACGAAATAGCACATGTTTTTAGCAATTTGCCGTTTACCGGAGAATTTAAGGAGAACAGCCTGCATGTTCATTTTGATGGCGGAGCAAGCAAGAGCAATTTTTCGGCCTGGGTTTTCAGAGAAGGGAAAATGCAGCTCATTGAATACCACTGGGATTTAAAATATCTTTCATCGCTTTTTAATGCTAATGCTCTGAATTTTTCTATTATCGGCGCAAAACAGCATGATCAAAACAGCATGCCCGGGAAATATATGGGACTGGCTTCTTACGGAGAGCATGATGCCAAAATTGAGCAATGGCTGAAAGAGAATGATTTTTTTCAGTCTATCTGGAAAAATAAGCAGTTATTTTTTAGCCGACTGAAAAAAGACTGGAATGTTGATCTTAAATCTTTTGACCAGAAAAACTATTTTATTCAGAACATCACAGCAACAATTCAGCATATTTTCGAAAGAGATCTAATCCAAAAGCTGAAAGATTTGAAAAACAGAACCCAATCTGATTATATCTATTATAGCGGGGGTTCTGCATTAAATATTAAAGCAAACACACGCTTGATTAAGAGCAATCTTTTTAAAGATGTTTTTGTGCCGCCATGCACAAACGACTCCGGGTTGTCAATCGGCGCCGGAGCCTTTGTAGAATGGAAAAAACATGGCAAAGTCAACACACACAGTCCGTATTTGAATAACTGGGGATTACAAAGCGCAGACTATTCTTTTGAAAACACTCATATTGAAGCAGTTGCATCTTGTCTATTCAATGGCAAAGTAGTTGGAGTTTGCAATGGTTTTGGCGAGTCAGGGCCGCGTGCTTTAGGAAATAGAAGCATCCTGGC
>JBNJFT010000038.1:0-1393 GCA_051747065.1 Bacteroidota bacterium
ATGTTTAATGTTCGTTAAGTTATTTGTATTTTGTTCCTTTATAATCTGACTTTTTTAAATATTTAATCAGGGAGCTGATTTTCCGGCTTTCTAAAATTAACATGTTATAAAGCTCATCAAATTCTTCTTTGGAAATATAGTTTCTGTCAATTGCCCGATATAATTGGGATCTGCATTCCCCTGATGATCCTTTGGAAATCGAAAGATATTGAATCATTTCTTTTTTTCCACCTCTTTCAAAACCTTCAGATATATTATCCATTATAGAACCACTTGATCTTCTCATCTGATCTCGTAATGAGAAATCTTTATAAAATGGATTCTTATTGCTGATGGAAAAAACCTTCTGACATATTTCTTTAGCTATTTTCCAAATTTCTAAATCTTCAAATTTATTTATTGTAGCCATCTAACCTGTTTTAAACTTTGAACTTTAAACTTTAAACCTGAAACCGACTCATCGTTCAATCTCCGGCGGGCAGGTTTGTAATGAAACCATGATGCCGGGGACGTCTGCGATATTGGCGTTTATTAATAATTTTTCAAGTAAAGCTACAGCGTGCGAATAACTTGGCCCTCGCAGGTTTATACGCCTGGGGTAAGCCGACCCGTCGGAAACAACATAATACCCATACTCGCCTCTTGAAGATTCAGCTCTCACATACGTTTCTCCTTTGGGAATACGCCAGTTCAGTGCGTTTGGCGTTGGGGCTTTAAAACTTCCTTTTTCCGGAATTTTTTCCAGGATTTGGCGTATTAAATCGGCTGTTACCTGCATATCCATCCATCGGATTCTTGCCCTGGTGTAAATATCAGAATTTTCAAGCACTGGTACTTCCCAGTCCAGTTGGCCATAATTTAAATATGGATAATCCTTTCGAACATCACGATTGTACCCCGCTGCTCTGGCATTTGCGCCGACTACTCCAAATTTGTCAATCCATGAGGGATCAATATAGCCAGTACCGATTGCCCGTTTTTTGAAGACCGAATTCGTGAACATCACATCGTCAATACGTTTAGCAACTTTATAAACTTCATCAATGGCTTTCATTGCTCTGTCTTTGAACCCCTCTGGCAAATCGCCTCTCACGCCACCGGGCAACATGTACATGTGATAAATACGTCCACCGGTTAACTCTTCAAATAAATCAAGGATTAGCTCACGAACATACATCCCCCACTGCACACCAATTCCTAAGCCGAAAGTACCTCCCTGGCCGGGAACTACTCGCAGTAACATTTGTAAGCGTGACATTTCAAGCGCCAGCATTCTCAGCCATTTAGCTTTTTCCGGAATTTCAATTCCTGCTAATTCTTCAACCGCTTCAGCAAAACAATATTCGTTGGTATCCGACTCGGGAACGCACATTCTTATGCACGTTGGCATAAC
>JBNJFT010000038.1:1493-16255 GCA_051747065.1 Bacteroidota bacterium
GCTAAGGCGGAGGCTGAGATTAGAAAAAGCCCATGGTCTAATTTTTATATTCTTATTTTTTCTCAATTGATTTTATAAGTTTGTTTAGTTCGCTTATTATTTGTTTAGTATGTTCTATTAAGGCTTCAGCGGTTTTGTTACTTCTTATAAATTCTAATTCTTGAGATATAATCACCTGACTGTGGATTTCATAACAGCTTCCTCTTGATATCTTATAGAATCTTGACTTATCTCTGGGTTCATATCTGCCATAGCCTTCGGCAATATTATTTGTGATTGAAGTTGCAGCTCTTCTCATATCAGAGATAAGTCCAAATTTTTCTTCAGAAGGAAAATCTTCTGTAATAGCGTAAATATTTTTTACAAGTTTCAATCCTTGCTGCCATACTGTCATATCCGTAAAGTCATTTTTCGCCATACTCAAATAAATTTTCAGATCAGTGTTTTCTGCCATACCTCAGCCTTAGCCTCAGCCTCATATTATTTACCAATTATAATCCGGCATATTCCAGTCTTTAATGATTTTTTTCTGGTTTGCCTTGTACCAGTCGAAATTATCAGCATATTCGTTAGCACCTTCTGCACGTCCTTCGCGGATACGTTTTTTTAATTGATTGAAGCCGGCCAGTAAAGCTTCGGGGCGTGGCATACATCCTGCAACATAAACATCAACAGGCATGTAGTAATCTACCCGGTTTATGGTATTGTAGCTGTCCCAGTACATGCCTCCGTTAATCGTACAACTTCCCAGTGCTAAAACAAATTTGGGCTGCATCATTTGTTCATAGGAACGAATGGCACGTTTAAGTGTTTTTACAGACAGATAGCCTGAAATGATGATTGCCGAAGATTGTCTTGGTGTTGGCCGCATAGCAACTCCAAAGCGGAACATGTCAAACCGTGGAGTTGTAAGCGGCGGAATTTCAATACTTCCGCAACCTGTTCCAAACCCAAGCACCCAAATGGATTCCGAGCGTGCCCAATTGATAAACTTTTCAATCACACCCTTATGCGGATCTTTACGTTCAGGGCGTTCCTGGCTGAAGTAATCCTTCATTGGATCCACTTCAATTACTTTGCCATCCGGAGTTTCTACCTTTCGCTTTTTGTTATAATCCTTCAGAAACTTTTCACGAGTTTCCCGGATTTTTTCTTCGTCGCTATGTTGAGTGTTCTTTTTATCTTCAGACATAAATATTACAATATTAGAATGATAGCAATAATACCTAAAATGAGAGGAACTTTAAGGAACCATGAAACTGACTGTTCTACACGGAAACGCGGAAAAACCACTCCAACCAGAACTGAGATGAAGTAAATCAAGAACGTTTTGATAATCAAAATGCCCCATGAAGTAGCCCCTCCGAAGAAAAGGTTCATAAATAGTACAGCTTCCGCTACATGTAAAATGGCAGCATTGGTCCTTAATATCCCTAAATACGATGAATGATATTCTGTAGGCGGCCCAATTGGAATTTCATTTGGCGCTTTTACTAAATCAAATGGAGAATGCATAAAAATTCCCAGCATTGAAAGTAAAGCAGCCAGTGTAGCCACAGGATTTGTGAAAAGTGTCCAGTTGAGCACGCCACCTTGTTGTGCGGCAACCATTTCGGATAATGAAAGTGTATTGTATTGTACGGCTAATGCAATGATTGCAAGTGCAAAAGGAAGCTCAACAGCAGTAACTTGTGACAACCCTCTGCTGACACCTATTGCTGAGTAAGGATGCCCTCCTTCCCCGGCCCCAAGAGCCATGCCTAACATGCCAAAAAACTTAATGTACAGGATAACAATAAGATCTCCTGCAAACGAAAAATTGCTGAAAAATTCTGAGCCATAAATTAGCGGCATGAACAGGATTATTCCTAAACCTCCGAGAAGCCTGAAAACAGGCCCTAGTTGGAACATTACTCCATGATTAATGGAATTCCTGTTTGAGTATAGTTTAACAAGGTTGATCCATGGCTGATACCATCGAATGCCAATACGCCTGCCAACTCTGGCAGTCAATTTGCGCATTATAGCGTTCATGAGCAATCCCCAGTTGAGGATTATGAATAATCCTAATAATGTAAATAATACGCGAGTCAGTAAGTCCATTAAAATCCTCCTGTTGTTATAAGATATACAATTACAACATACGCTAATACATGAAGCATATAGGTTTGGCCGTTTCCGTTATAAATACGCCTTGTCTGGCCTGCAATTTCCTGCACACTATCAGAAATCCAGTTCCATAGCCCTGTAATCCAAGGTGTGATAAGAAAACCCACAGCTTTATTGTAACCTGCAAACATGTTGTATGCAATATGTGTTGTTTCAGGCCTTTCAGGCCGTTCTGCCGCATAAACTATATTGAATTGTTTTACTTTCTTTGCATTGCGATTTAACATAGCCAGCCATAATACTGCAATTGCAAATACGCCCATAACAATGATCATGATCTGCGAGCCGTTCCAATAACCCAGCTGGCCAATTGCTGTTCCGTCATTTTCCCAAACTAAAGGTGAAGAAGGGAAAAATTGTGAGGTTACCTTTCCGAAAGGTTGTAAAACAAGTTCCGGTTTAGCTGAAAAGGCCATAATTCCCATTATGAGAATGTATGCCGGAATTAAAAACCAGGGTGAAATTTCTTTTATTGTCCGGTGTTTGTCTTTTATCTGCCCCAGGAAAACTGAGTGAATTAGCCGGTATAAATATAGAAATGCAATAATTCCCGAAAAGAATACCACAGCCCCCTGGAAATACCACCCTTTACCGATGCTGGCATTATAAAAGAGCCATTTGCCGGCAAAACCTGATAGGGGCGGGAGGCCTGATAATGCGACAATAGCGATTAAAACACCAATGAAACTGAAGGGCATACGTTTTATCAAACCACCCATTTCATACATGTTGTGTGTTTTTAGTCGCAATACTATACCGCCGATAATCAGAAAAAGAATTGCTTTATACATGAAATGGTTTATGCTGTAAGTGAACCCTGCCAGCCAACCTACATGAGTCATTATCGCAAAAGCAAAGAGGATATAACCCAGTTGCCCGATACTGGAGTAAGCCAGAAGTCGTTTGGCATCTTCCTGAAATACTGCACTCAGATTGCCGATAAGCGCTGTAATTGCACCAAGCCATCCCAGAACATACATCAGCGGGTGCCCTTCAGCACTTTCGGCGCCCATAGATATAAAAAGCAAAATCAATCCGAACACCCCGGCTTTCAAAAGAATTGCAGAAACCATTGGTGAGACATCAGATTCTGCTTCAGCATGTGCTCCGGGAAGCCAGATATGAACCCCAAGTGTGGCGGTTTTTGTCATAAAACCAATAGCTATAAGAGAGAAAGCCCAGCCTGCATATGTTGTGATGCTTGATAAAGCGCCTAGGCTGATTATTCCGGTATCAGCATAGGCTATCCCAAAGCCGGCCAACATCAGATATGCACCACCAACAGAAAACAGCATGTAGCTATAGCCATGTTTAATCGAATTCTTGCCGCGGATGATTAAGATATATGAGCCAATTGTCATCAATTCCCAGGCAAAGAAGAAGTGCAACATTGTATTGGCAGTGAGTAATTCTCCTAGTCCCATAAACATAAGTAATGCAGCAGGGTAGAAGCCAGGCCGTTTGCCCTTGTATGCAAATCCGGGAATTAATGTCAGCACTCCTCCGATGAGAAAAATAATACTGAATATGAAACGCAAACCATCCGATTCATAAAGGCCCGGCATGATCATGTATCCATAATAAGCCAGAGCAGCAATAGAGATAATATTTTTGAAGCGGGCAGGTATAAAATCGAATAGGAATACTAGTACAATTAGTGTAATTGGAATAAAACTGATATTTTTGGCGCCGCTTGCAATTGGTGTAGCAAAATAACCGAAAACGTAAAGCGCGATACCTACGAAAAAAACAGGAATTATTTTTTTAAGTGAAATATTAAAAGAAGGCAGGTTTTGATTATCTAACTTAATTGCGTATCCAAGCCAGCGGAATAAGTATACTCCCTCCAGGAAAGAACCGAGTAAAATTATGCCAATCCATGTATAACCCGCATTTGCAGATAGTTGCATAACCAGTTCCCATTTAGCGAAAAAAGAGGGAAATGGAGGAAAACCTATCAAGGCGAAAATAAAAGTTCCAAAAATGGCGAGGAGAAAAGGTTTTTTACGTATTATTGACCATTCCCTAATGTTATCTCTGTTTAGAATTCCTGCAAGCCAAAACAAGCCGGCTTTTGCCAGGTAGTGGCTTATTAAAATTCCACCTGCAATCAGAAGAAATTTTTCACCCAAAAATTGCGAAAGTCCGATAATCATCACCAACAAGCCAATCTGCCCCACTGAGGAATACCCCAATAATCTGCGGGCGTTGCCTTGCTTAATTCCAAGTAAATTCGAGCCAATGAAAGTTACAGCCCCAATACCGGCAATCATATTTTTCATATCTTCCCCTGCAATGGGAATAATTTTGAACAGTACATAAACCATTGCGGTCGCAAAAGCACCAGAGACGAGAGCAGCCAACCCTGGAGTGGCTGATTGATATAAATCCAATCCCCACCCATTAGCTGGGAATGGTTTTAACTCCAAAACAATTGCAATCAAAATTAAAAAGACAGCTGCCGCTCCTCCTTTTACAGCAAGAAGGTTTGTGCTGAAAATGTCATCAAGATATAATGAGCCTGTAATTTGGTAGGTAAATATGATGCCCAGTAATAAAAGTCCTGAAATAATAGCTGTGGCTATCAGATATTTAAAACCGGATGACAAAGCTACTGTGTTGCGCTGAAGAATTACAAGCCCGGCAATGGCCACACTGCTTATTTCCAGAAATACAAACAGGTTAAATATGTCGCGTGTCATTATTACTACATTCAGCCCGACAAAAAGAAGCAGGTAAACAATCATTGAGTTAACGCCTTCTTTTTTGAATTTATCCCAGAGATAGATGCCGCCAAGTACACCCAGAGAGTTAATCATTGTTGTCAGGATAGCCTCATTTTTCCCCATTAAAAGGTTGATGGAGAAAGGAGGGTTAAATCCTGCTGTGAATATGTAATGAGGAGATTCTCCGGCAAAAACAATTGACCATAACCACTGTGTAGAGATAAAGGTTAAAAAAGCAAGTGTTAAAAGCATGATCACACCCGAAGTGTTTTTTCCTGCTTTTTTTATTACACCAAGCAGAAAAGCAATTCCAAGTCCTGATCCGACAATATAAATAGGTTCTACCATTTTAAATCGTTAAAATTATTTATTTCTAATGTTTTTCTTCTCTGATATAATCTTAAAGCATAAGCCAGCATTAAAGCAGTAATTCCCAGTCCTATTACAATTGCTGTAAGAACGAGTGCCTGTGGAACCGGGTCCACAATTTCATTCGCTGCATTTTTTAAGTTAACTGCTTCATCAAGAATAGGGGCTGTTTTACCTTTTAAATAACCAATACTAACCATAATAATATGTGTCCCTGTATCGAAAAGAGAAAAGCCAATTATGATTTTGATTATATTTTTTTGAGATAATATACCCCACAAACCGATTAAAATCAGTAGCATGCCAGTAATAAGTGCAATATGGGCTAAACTAATTTGTTCCATTATATTTCTTCTTTCTGAGTTTCCTGTAAATTGCTTACAATGCCTGATAATTCGGAACCGACTTTAAGGCCAATAAAAATGTATATGATTGGTATGGCCCCGGCACTAAATAATTTTCCGAATTCGCCTAAACTTATGAAATCGTTGTCGAGAAATCCGCCTGCCAGGAATATTCCGATAATTCCCAGAATGACAAATGAAAATCCTGAAATAGATTCAACTGTTGAAATAATCGAATGATTAATTTTCCTGACAGGATTTGCCAGTAACATTAATACCACGCCGGAGGCTATTATGGCTCCCCCCTGAAATCCTCCTCCTGGAGTAAGATGGCCGTTAATAAAAACATATATCCCAAAAAGGAAAATAATCGGGGTGATAATTTTTGAAGCTGTTGCCAGAATTTCGCTTGGTTTTCTAACTTTTCTTGGAGCCTTTTCATCCTCCAATTTCACCTTTAAAAAGAACCCGATAATAGAGGCGGAAAGGAAAAGTATAGCAACTTCGCCGAGTGTGTCCAGGCCTCTGTATGTAACTAATACGGCACCCACCAGGTTTGCTGCGCCTACTTCGTCCGGGCCTTTTTCTGCATAACGCGTGGCAACTTCATTTAAACCCTGTTCCGGATTTAAGGCAGAATAGGATTTAAGCAGAATTAAGGCGAAGCCTATTAATACAATGAATATGAAAGCTTTTTTAAACATTCTCCAACCTGTCCTTTTTTATTTTATTTAATACATAGAAAAATATAATAGTGGTTAAACCACTGCCGATCGCAGCTTCTGTCATTGCAACATCAGGTGCGGCAAGCAGTAGATAAAATACAGATGCGAAAAGGCTTACGGCCCCGGCTGCAATGATTGATACAATGAGTTTTTTATTCAATACAGCAACAACAGCCATAAGTAAAATTGCCAAAGCCAATATGATAGCGATAATTTTCAGGATCATGTGTTATCTTTTTTTTGTTTTTCAACTTCTATATATTCTTCATCCTCAGCATATTTGTTGACCAAGGTTGCTTTTGTTAACGGAACTTTTATATAATGTGATGCACGTGCCAAAACATGCGAAGAAACCGGATTTGTGATGATTACTGAAATAATAAGTATCAATAACTTACCCCACCATCCGGGCATAATAAGTAAAATTCCCAGAAATGAGAGAATGGTGCCCAGTGTAGAGGCCTTGGTGCCGGCCTGAATTCGATTGAAACAGTCGGGCATTCGTAATAATCCGATTGACCCGAGCAACAGGAAAATTGACCCTGCCAGTGTGATAAAAGCTCCTATGATTGGTAATATTTCCATTTTAAAGTCCTTTTTCTAAATATCTTGCAACAACTAAAACTCCTAAGAAACTGAGTATCCCATAAACCATGGCAATGTCCAGGTAGATGATGCGGTTTGTCAAATAGGCTATCCCTGCAATAATAGCTAATGAGGAGATGGTCATCACGTCAAATGCTATAATACGGTCACTGTAGCACGGCCCTTTTACGAACCTTATTAATGAGAGAATAATTGACAATAGCATTATTCCCATGGCTATTGATAAAATTGTATTAACCATATATTTTTTCTAAATATTTTTCAAATTTTCTTACTATTGTTTGTGTCGCTTCATCAATGTCTTCCGACTGGACATCAATCCAGTGTATGTATAAAATGTCGTCTTTGATGTCTATTGTTAAGGTGCCGGGAGTGAGGGTTATGGAATTAGCGAGGATCATCCTTCCCATTTTGGATTTCAGTTTGGTCTTTACTTCAACAATTCCCGGATTGATTGGAAGAGACGGGGTGATTACCCTGCGCGCGACATCGAGGTTTGATTTTACCAGCTCATAGAGAAAAACAAAAATGTAAATAATCGTATAAAAGAGTGCTGCAGGCGTGAGTTTTAACTCAGAAAACACATCACAGCGTGAGCAGAAAATGATTGCGAGGCCCAAAGACAAGATAGCCCCGATGCCTAACCTGATTGGTTCAAAGGAATTATTCAGTAATATCCAGAAAATAAATGCGATTAAAAAGGAAACAAAGATGTTTTTTATTTTCATGTTCAATAATTTACATTTGTATATATCTAAAATAATATATGTAGCAAAAATATCATTATTTTGGATTAGTTGAGTTTTTATCCATATTTTGTATAAAACCTTAGCAGGAGTCTAAAAGAGATTGAAAAATTGCTTAAGATTTATTTAATTATAGATATAGATATATAAAAAAATCGATTTATATTTGTTTCCTGTTTTTATTCTTCTTTTAAAGATAAAAAATAATGGCCAGAGTTCAAACGAATTGTTTAGACTGTAAAGAAAAATCATCTTGTTTTGCTCAATTAGATACCAATGAACTTACTTTAGCAGATGAAAGTAAAGTACAGGTTTCTTATAAAAAAGGGGAGACCATTGCAAAACAAAATTCGTTTGTGACGCATCTTCTGTATGTAAAGCGGGGCATTGTAAAAGTTTATAGGGAAAACGCGGATGATACCAATATAATTTACAGGATTTTGCCCAAAGGGAGCCTTATTGGCTTGTCTTCATTATTCTATTCAGAGACTTTTCAATATTCTATAGCAGCTTTAAGTGATTCACAAATTTGTTCTATAGATAAAAAAGTGGTCGAAAATCTTTTTATTGATAATGGAAACTTTAGTAAGACAGCTATAGAAGAGCTAAACAAGGAAATTCATCACTTAAGGACAAAAATGGTTAGTCTGACACATAAACAAATGGAAGGCCGGTTAGCTGATTCTTTACTGTTTTTGAGGGATCACGTGCATCAATCAAATAGTTTCAAACTTTCTCTCTCCAGAAAAGAACTGGCCGAATTTTCAGGGATGTCAACTATGAGTGTGGTCAGAACGATTCAAAGTTTTATAAAAAAAGGCATAATAAAAGAATCGTCTGGGAATATGGAGATTATGGATAAACAGGGCTTGGAAAAATTGAGCGAATAAGGGCGAATATTCTTCTGTATTAGGGCGTTAAGAACACATTAAATAAAACAGGATGAGAATAAACATTTTTTTTTCTTAATTTGTAGTGTCTTTTAGAATATTTTGAATGGTAGAAATTAATATATAATTTTGTTAATAAATTCACAAATTTCAAAGCATGTCAAAAGTAATAAAGATAAAACGAGGGTTGAATATTCCTCTTCTGGGGGAAGCTGAGAAAGTGGTCAAAACAGCTGAACCTTCAAGGTACTATGGGGTAAAACCTATTGATTTTCAAAACATGCGTACCAAATTATTGGCTAAAGAAGGTGAAAGAGTAAAAGCCGGATCACCTTTGTTTTATAATAAACTTCAGAGTGATGTTCAACAGCCTTCACCCGTAAGTGGAAAAGTGGTAGAGGTAAAGCGCGGTGAACGGAGAAAAATTCTGGAAGTTGTAATAGAAGCAGATTCTCAGATAGAATATGAGGAATTTGGTGCGGCTGAACCTAAAGACTTATCCAGGGATGAAATAGTGGAAAAACTGTTAAAATCCGGCCTTTGGTCATTTATAAGGCAACGCCCATATTCCATTCTGGCAAATCCTCAGGATGACCCAAAATCTATATTTATCTCTGCTTTCAACACAGCTCCTTTAGCACCGGATAGTGATCTGGTAGTAAAAGGCCAGGAAGATAATTTCCAACGGGGAATTGATGCTTTATCAAAATTGACATCCGGCACCATTCATTTGAATGTTAATGGAGAGTTTCCTGCATCAGATGTGTTTACAAAAACCAAGGGTGTTCAGTTGAACCATTTTAAAGGCCCTCATCCTGCCGGTAATGTTGGTGTTCAGATCAATAAGTTAGATCCTGTAAATAAAGGGGATATTGTTTGGTACATTTATCCACAGGATATTATTACTATTGGAAGATTATTTGAAAAAGGAATTTATGATGCCTCAAAAGTTATTGCTTTGACGGGCTCTGAGGTATTAAAGCCAATATATTATAGAGTTTTGCGTGGCATGAGCATAGAGCCTTTGGTAAAAGATAATGTAAAAGAAGGTGAATTACGCTATATCAGTGGAAATGTTCTGACAGGTAAGAAAATAAGTAGTGAAGGTTATCTGGGCTTTTTTGATGGCCAGGTTACAGTAATCCCGGAGGGAAATTACTATGAATTCATGGGATGGGCAAAACCAGGCTTTAATAAATATAGTGCGGGGAGAACTTTTCTGTCAGCCTTGAGGCCAAACAAGAAATATCGGCTTGATACTAACCTCCATGGCGGCGAAAGGGCTTATGTAGTGACAGGCGAATATGAAAAAGTCTTCCCAATGGATATTTATCCCGTTCAACTTATAAAGGCAATTATTATTGAAGATATCGAACTTATGGAAAAATTGGGAATTTACGAAGTTGATGAAGAAGATTTTGCTTTGCCAGAGTTTGTGTGTACCTCGAAAACTCCGGTTCAGTCTATCGTAAGAAAAGGACTGAACCTTATGCTGGAAGAAATGACTTAAACCGATTGTGAGTGTTAATTCATAAAATATATACGATATAGATGAAAGCTTTAAGAAGATATATAGATAAGATAAAACCACATTTTGAAAAAGGCGGGAAGTACGAAAAATTACAGTCGACTTTCGAGGCTTTTGAAACCCTGCTTTTCGTACCAAATAAAGTGACAACCCGCGGAACTCATATTCGCGACTCTGTCGATATGAAGCGAACAATGAGTATCGTGGTGTTTGCCCTTGTTCCTGCTTTATTATTTGGAATTTGGAATGTTGGTTATCAGGAAATGTTGGCTTCAAATCCACAAATGCAGGCCTCAATTCCTGAATTATTCTGGGAAGGCTTGAAGTTGGTGCTTCCAATTATTGTGGTTTCTTATGTGACCGGTTTGGCAATTGAATTTATATTTGCTCAGGTTCGCGGGCATGAAGTGAATGAAGGTTTTCTGGTTTCAGGAATGCTGATTCCATTAGTTTTACCTGTAGACATTCCGCTTTGGATGGTTGCTACCGGAACTGCCTTTGCAGTAATTTTTGGCAAGGAAGTTTTTGGTGGAACAGGAATGAATATATTGAATCCTGCATTAACGGCAAGGGCTTTTCTGTTCTTCGCTTATCCTGCCTATATGTCCGGAAATGAGGTCTGGACACACGGGCTGATGAGTGGAGAAGGAATTGTTGATGGCTTTTCAGGAGCTACACCGCTTTCTATGGCAGCAGAAGGAAATGTACAAAATCTGCCCTCAGTGAACGAAATGTTTTTGGGATTGATTCCCGGGTCAATTGGCGAAACTTCGGTTGTTGCCATACTGATCGGTGCATTGATTCTTTTAGTGACCGGAGTCGGAAGCTGGAGAATTATGCTTTCTACAGTTGTCGGTGCTTTAGTTATGGGATTTTTGCTAAATATATTTGCGGTAAATCCATTTATGGAAATTCCGGCCTGGCAGCATCTGATTATGGGAGGCTTTGCTTTTGGAGCCGTATTTATGGCAACTGACCCTGTTTCGGGAGCACAGACCAAACGCGGAAAATACATTTATGGTTTTCTTATTGGTTTTCTGGCAATACTGATACGTGTCATCAATCCTGCATACCCCGAGGGTGTGATGCTGGCGATATTGCTTATGAATGTTTTTGCGCCGTTAATTGATCATTATGTGGTAGAATCAAATGTTAAAAAGCGATTCAAACGAGCCCAGCCAGCGAAACAATAGAAAAATGAGTATTTAGATGATAAGTTAATCCGTTAAGCGGAACCAATTAAATAAAACATATAGCAATGAAAAATTTTTCCAACACATACATCTTTACATTCTCTGCAATAATGGTAATTCTTGTTGCTGCAATTCTATCAATTGTTGCTATGCAATTGCAGCCGTTACAAAAGAAGAATTTTGAGAAAAATAAAAAACAAAACATTTTATTATCTCTGAATATTCAAACTTCTAAGGAGAATGCTATTGAGAAATACGATGAATACATTGTAGACAGCTATGTGATTAATCATCAAGGAGAAAAGAAAGAAGATATAGATGCTTTTAGTGTAGAACTGGCGAAAGAACTTGAGAAACCTGTTGAAGAGCGTAATTATCCAATTTACGTAGGTTCGGTTGAAGAAGATAGCGAACAATATGTTATTCCTGTAAGAGGAAAAGGTTTATGGGGCCCGGTCTGGGGTTTTATTGCTCTTGAAGATGATTACAATACAGTCTACGGTGCTAACTTTAGTCATGATAGTGAAACACCAGGCTTAGGCGCAGAAATCTCAACACGTGAATTTCAAAAACAGTTCATTGGAAAGAAAATTTTTGATGAATCCGGAGATTTTGTAAGTGTTTCAGTTGTTAAAGGAGGAGCTCCTTCAGATGCTGAACATGCAGTTGATGGAATTTCCGGCGGTACAATTACAAGTGAAGGTGTTGATAAAATGCTGGAAGACGTAGTTGGAGAGTATGTTCCTTATTTTAAACAAAAGAAAAAAAATCAATAAGCTATGAGTCAAAATAGAGAGCCTTTATTTTCAAGCAAAAACTTAAATCTCCTGAAGGAACCGATGGATGACTCTAATCCGATTACGGTTCAGGTACTGGGGATATGTTCTGCCTTGGCAATAACAGTAAAGCTTGAGCCTTCAGTGGTTATGACTTTATCTGTTGTTTTTGTTATGGCTGTTTCAAATGTGGTTGTGTCTCTCCTCAGGAATTTGATACCGCCAAGAATTAGAATTATAGTTCAATTAACCGTAATTGCATCATTGGTTATTCTTGTGGATGAATTTCTTGCAGCTTTTGCCTATGATGTCAGTAAGCAGTTGTCTGTGTTTGTCGGGTTAATTATAACCAATTGTATTATAATGGGGCGTTTAGAGGCATTTGCACTAAATAATAAACCATGGCCCGCATTTTTAGATGGAGTAGGCAATGCAGCCGGTTATGGGGTAATCTTAATAGTTGTTGGTTTTGTTCGTGAGCTGTTTGGTTCGGGAACGATATGGGGCTACCAGGTTATACCGGAAGCGGCTTATTCTGTTGGATATGAAAATAACGGAATGTTTATTTTACCGCCGATGGCCCTGATCACTGTAGGTATTATTATATGGGTGCAACGATATAGGAACAGAAAATTAATTGAAGAAAATTAATCATAGAATATTTAATTAAAGATAGATATGGAAGATCTAGTAAATATATTTGTTAAGTCGATTTTTGTTGACAACATGATTTTCGCCTACTTTCTGGGGATGTGTTCCTATCTTGCTGTTTCCAAGACAGTAAAAACATCCGCCGGTTTAGGAATGGCAGTTGTATTTGTGTTAGGAATTACAGTGCCTATTAATTATCTGATACATAATTATATTTTGAAAGAAGGGGCACTTACATGGATAAGCTCTGAGTTTGCTGACGTAGACTTAACCTTTTTAAGTTTTATTCTATTTATTGCGGTTATTGCGTCAATGGTTCAGCTTGTTGAAATGATTATTGAGAAGTTTTCTCCAACCCTATACAGTAGTCTTGGTATATTTTTACCGTTGATAGCTGTTAACTGTTCTATTTTGGGTGGTTCATTGTTTATGCAGGAGAGAGCATATGATTCATTAGCTGCAGCTACATCGTTTGGCCTTGGTTCGGGCGTAGGCTGGTTCCTTGCTATTATAGGCATTGCCGCTATCCGCGAAAAAATTCGTTATTCTAATGTTCCGCCAGCTTTGAGAGGGCTTGGAATAACTTTTATTATTACAGGACTCATGGGAATTGCATTTATGGGATTCATGGGTATAAAACTTTAATTTTTGAAAAACTGAAAAAGAAATGATCTTACTTTCGTCCAATACAACCATAATATTACTTAGTATAGCGGTATTTTTATTTATCATCCTTGCTTTGGTACTGGTATTGTTATACGCAAGAAAGAAGCTCACGCCGCAAGGGGAGGTTACTCTAAAAGTTAATGACAAAGAATTAAAAGCAGAGCCTGGAGGTACAGTATTAAGTACATTGGGAGATCATGATATATTGCTCCCTTCTGCTTGTGGCGGGCAAGGTACTTGCGGAACATGTGCTTGCCAGATCCACGAAGGCGCAGGGTCAATACTCCCTACTGAAAAAGGATTTTTTACCAGGCGCGAAGAACAAAACAACTGGCGTTTGGGCTGCCAGGTGAAGGTACGTGACGATATGACTATTCAGGTGCCGCCTGAAATTATGGATATCAAGAAGTGGGAGTGTGAAGTGATCTCCAACAAAAATGTGGCAACGTTTATTAAGGAGTTTGTGGTTAAATTACCTGAAGGCGAAGAATTAAACTTTGAACCCGGCGGTTATATTCAAATCGATGTTCCCAAAACAGAAGTGGATTTTTCAAAGGATATTGAAGTAGATGATGAATTCAAGGATGAATGGGACAGATTTGGACTATGGGATTTGAAAATGAAAAATGACGAAGAGATCTTCCGTGCTTATTCCATGGCCAATCATCCTGCCGAAGGAAATATTATTAAATTGAATGTGAGAATAGCCACTCCGCCATGGGACAGGTCAAAAGGAAAATTTAAAAATATAAACCCGGGAATTTGTTCTTCTTATATTTTTTCCTTGAAATCAGGTGATAAGATAACAATGTCCGGCCCTTATGGTGACTTCTTTATAAAACACACCGATAAAGAAATGGTTTATATCGGAGGTGGTGCAGGAATGGCTCCTTTGCGTTCTCATATTTTCCACCTTTTTCACACATTGAAAACTGATAGAAAGGTGTCCTTCTGGTATGGAGCTCGTTCTAAAAAAGAAATATTCTATGAAGAAGATTTCAGGGAACTTGAAGAAAAATTTCCAAACTTTTCATTTCATATCGCCCTTTCAGAACCAAAAGAAGAAGATAACTGGGATGGGCCTGTAGGTTTCATTCATCAGGTGGTTTATGATGAATACCTCAGTAAAATGGAAGAGCCGGAGGAAATCGAATATTATCTTTGTGGGCCTCCTATAATGAATGATGCAGTTCAAAATATGCTTTACAACCTTGGTGTACCGCAAGAAATGATAGCGTTTGATGATTTCGGAGGATAGTTGTCAATTATAAATGAATTTACTTAATAAACAATTCCGGGTTATTTTTGCCCGGAATTGTTATTTAACATTAGATTTGCATAAACCAATTCAAAAAATATGAAGAATCTAAATT
>JBNJFT010000039.1:0-7772 GCA_051747065.1 Bacteroidota bacterium
TCAATTACGGAAGGAATGCTTTTTGATAATGTGATTGCCAGGTTTAAACCTTCCATGGCCTCTTTTGAGAAATCTATAGGAACAATGATTCTTTTCATAGTGATAATTTTATATATATTGTTTATAGAGCTTGGTTACCTGTTCTATATGTTTTAATAAAATTGAAAAAAACATGAGCAAATGAGAATTTTATATTTATACCTGTTAAAAATAAACATTTCCTGATGAATTTAAAAAAATCTTTGGAACACTCTCCGTTTTTTTCCTGATTTTTAATGAAAGCATTACATATATTCGAACTTTATTTTATAATTTTAAATAAAAATATGTGAAGAGGAGAATGAAAAACACAGAGAAATTAAAGATCAAGGATTTAGCCCTGGAAGACAGGCCCAGGGAGAAGTTGTTGAAAAAAGGAGTTCAGGCTCTTTCTGATGCCGAAATTATAGCTTTACTGCTCGGTTCAGGATCAAGAAACGAGAGTGCTGTTGAGCTTTCCATAAAGATATTGAAGGATGTTAATTATAATCTGAATGATCTGGGGCGAAGAACATTAAATGAGTTTCAGCAGTATAATGGAATTGGAGAAGCTAAGGCCGTAACTATTGCTGCTGCTATGGAATTAGGCCGAAGGCGGAAAATATCGGATATTAAAAGTAAAGTCCAGATAAAATCAAGCAGGGACATTTTTGAGCGATTTCATCCTTTTATGCAGGATCTGTCATATGAAGAATTTTGGGTGGTTTATATGAACCGTGCAAATAAAATTATTGATGAAAAGAGAATAAGTGAAGGCGGCACTTCAGGAACGGTAGTGGATGTTAAAAAGATTCTTAAATGGGCGCTGGAGAAAACTGCTTCTACCTTAATTCTTTGCCACAATCACCCATCTGGAAATTTGCAGCCAAGTAAATCGGATCAGGCGGTGACCAATAAAATAAAACAGGCAGCTCAGATCATGGAAATACAAATGCTGGATCATCTAATTATTGGTCAGGGAGAGTATTATAGTTTTGCAGATGAAGAGGGTCTTTAAGAAAAGGAGAAATATTGGATATTCAGTACCTGAAAAATGAGGAGATAAATTTTGTCAAATGGGACAATTGTATTAACAATGCTCATAATGGCAATATATATGCATTTTCCTGGTATCTGAATATTGTTTGTGAGAAATGGGATGCCATTGTCAAGGGTGATTATAGTGCTGTTATGCCTGTCCTCCATAAAAAGAGAGGATCCTTTCATTATACTTACAACAGCAATTTTTCACCCAGGTTAGGTGTTTTTTCTACTGAAATCTTGAGTGAAGAAATTGTTAATGCATTTCTTGTCAAACTTTCGTCTGTTTATAATGTTTTCAGCATAAATTTAAACAAGTACAACAAAATCAAAGAATCCCTTTTTGTTCAAAAACCGAACATTATCTATGAATGTGATCTAATAGAAAGCTATGATAATATCAGAAAAAGGTATTTTGCTGAGATAAAGGATGCTTTAGTAAGGGCAAGGAAAAACAAGATTTCAGTCATAAAGAATATCAGGCCGAATGATTTTTTAGAGTTGATTGCCGGAAAGGATGTTCTTACTTCGTTTCGTGTGAAAAATGAAGATATGAACAAACTCAGGAGAATCATAGCTTTTGTATATCGGCACGGCATTGGTGAAATATATGTGGTTTACACTTCATACAATCAGCTTTGTGCTGCTTGTTTATTTTTAAAATCCAATCGCAAAAGCAACCTGATCTTTTCTGCGATAACCCCGGAGGGTATGCAAGTGAATGCCATGCATTACCTTATTGATTATTATATTAAAAAGCACGCCGGGCAATCGTTAACTTTGAATTTTGAGAATATTAATATTCCGGAAAAGGATAAGTTTTGTAAAGGCTTTGGTGCAGGCAGATATTTTTATGTAAATGTGTATAATAAGCAACTTTCATTTCCTCAGAAAATCTTGTTTCGATTGCTGAAGTTAGTGCAGGGCGGAAGATGGTAGGAGAGGAAGCGGAATTACAAATTCCTCTTAACGAAGGAAGAAGATGAAGTTGCGGGGATGCAAAAAAAACGAGGGGACAACTGCGCGAAGGAGCTATAGGACGACTTAGCAGGCGTATTCAGAAGCAGGCAAATATACTGAACGACAAGGATTTATCGATAAAATTAAGCAAAGCGAAACCCCGAAAAGTGCAAAAATACCTAAAAAATGAGGCAACATTTTCTCTACTGCCTGCTGCTTTCTTTTTCTCTGTTCAAACGCTGACAGGCCTTGAAGGCGCTGTCAGGTTTTTCGCTGCCTTCTGCCAACTGCCGACTGCTTACTATTTAGCAAATCGATGGTCTCTTTAAAATTCACCTCTACTTCTTCCTGTCCGGATTTTTATTAATGAATTCTTTCCAGCTTGTATATTTTTGGCCGGAACCTGTAATTTTATTGCTGTAGAAGTGACATACTGCAGCAGCAAGGCCATCTGATGCATCCATTTTGTCCGGCATTTGTTCAATACGGAACATTTGTTGAAGTAAGAAAGAAACCTGTTCTTTTGAAGCATTTCCGTTTCCGGTGATGGATTGCTTTATTTTTCGAGGGGCATACTCGAAAATTGGGAGTGAATGACTTAATCCTGCCGCCATAGCCACTCCCTGGGCACGGCCCAGTTTTAACATGGATTGCACATTTTTTCCATAGAAAGGAGCCTCCAGGGCAACTTCTGAAGGCTGGTAACTTTTTATAATTTCGTTTACCCGGCAGAATATTCTTTCCAGTCTCAAATACTGATCGTTGATTTTATTGAGTTCAATAACTCCCATTGTAATGAGCTCAGGCTCCTTTTTCTCTTTCTTTATTAAGCCGTAACCCATAATTGTTGTGCCGGGATCTATACCCAGGATTATCATTATTTTGCGGGTTTCTGATTAACCTTTATCATTTCTTTTCGATGGGATGGGCCAAGAACAGGTTTTGGCAAAGTTCGAACTGTTTTGTTTTGAATAAATGAGCCCGTTTCAATATGATTCAGAGCCTGTTTTAAGCTGGCTTCTTCAGGACTCCCAAATTTCTGGGTTATGTCGTCTATTTCTTCAACATCCACAGGAATACCTTCATAATAGTCGGCAACCTCATTTGCATTGGCAATTCTGAAACAAACCGGCACAAAAGCATAGTAATCTTTGTTGTCATAGAATCCGTACATGCCCACCGGTTTTCCGTATGTTTGTTTTCCAATTGTGTACACTTCTGTATAGGGTTTTAGCCCGTTAATCAACGCTTCGCTGGCAGAGGCAGTAGAACCTGTTGTAATAAAATAAACCTTTGGAAGAGACCAGTTCAGGGACAATGAATCCTGTTTGAGATAATGGTAAACATTCTCATCCTCTTTCTTGTCATTGTGCATAATTTGAGCAAAAATCTCATCAATATTGTCATCCTCTATAATATAATCAGCCAGTTCATTCGCACTGCTTAGCATGCCACCACCATTATATCTGAGATCAATGATTATCTCATCAATATTTTGCTCTGAAAAATTCTGGAAAACATCGTATAATTCTCCTGAGGTATTTTCAATGAAACTATTTAGCACCATATACCCAATCTTATTAGAATTTTGTTCAATGATGCTGTCATGAAGAATGGTGTTTTTCTTTATTTCTTCCACAGTGAAGGTTTGATTGACTGTGTCTCCTGAAGGGGAGTGAACTGAAAAAGCATTGCTTTCCCCAACTTCCGGGTTTCCCAGCAATTCATTCAGGTGATCTTTTGAGGTAATTTTTTCACCGTCTATTTTATCTATGATCCAGCTTCTTTTAATTCCTTCTTCCCTGAGAGGAGATTCTTCATACGTAAATGTTATTCTTATATTATCGGCTGTGTCAGTATTGTAACCAAACCCATAACCAGTAAAACTCCCTTCCTTGTAATATTGTTCGAATTCTTCTACTGTGGTTATATAACTCCAATAGTCATTTTTGTAGCGCACATCTTCCAGAACACCTTCAGGACTGCTGTATTCTGAAGGGTCAATTTCCGGCATTTCATCATACCATAAATACCAGCTTTGCATAAGTTCGTGAAAATTTTCTGCTGCATCTTTTTCCGGCGATTCAACTTTTTCTTCCTCGCAGGAAATAAGAAACGAGAAGAGTGCTAAAAGAGCTACTATAATAATTTGTCTAATGCGTTTCATATCTTTTTCTTTTCTGATTAGAAATTTCTTGTGTAATAATGCCGGAGATGATGAAAATCAGACCAATTACCGTGGTAAGTAAAATGGTTTCCCCAAGGACAAAATTAATAAAAATTAAAGCAAAAAACGGAGTCAGGTATATCAGATTGCTGACATTTGCTGTTGTAGGAGCATGTTTCAATGCTTTTAGCCACAAAACAAAGGTGATTCCCATTTCAAAAGCCCCAACATAACCACATGCTAATATTCCGTTTAACGAAGGCACCGATGCCCCAACCAAAGTGAAATGCACAGGGACAATAAAAACGAGTGCAAACAGGAAATTTAAAAATAGCTTAGCCACTTCATCTCTTTTGTCCTTAACATTTAGCAACCAGAATAATGACCAGATTATTGAACTGCCCACAGCAAGAAATACGCCAAGTGGCTCGGCAAATTTAAGGTTAAATGGATCACCTTCGGAGGAAATCAGATAAACACCAATAAAGCTTATAAACAAAGCAATAAAATTAATCGGCCGGATTTTTTGTTTTAAAATTAAAATTGACATAAAAACGAGTACAATCGGCCAGGTAAAGTTTAAAGGCTGGGCTACTTGTGCAGGAAGCAATGAATAGGCTTTAAGGAGAATGAGATAGTAAAGAAAAGGGTTTAAAAAACCCAGGATGATTGAACTGATGTACTGTTTTCGTGAATAAGTAAAAAGTTCAGATACTCTTCCCTGTATCAATAAAATTGCGAAGAGAATAAGTAATGTGGTTACAATTGAATAAAACAGAAGCTCAACAAAGGAAACATGGCTGAGGGCAATTTTAAAAGCCGAAGGAATAGTTGCCCAAAATAGAATAGTTAACCCGGCGAAAAGATAAGATTTTTTCATATTTTGCTGTTTTATAGCCTGTTTTCACACGAATGCTTTTTGTTAAAGATAAGTTGAAATGTAAATAAAACCTCGGAGAAATAATAAAAAAAGCACCGGAAACTTATGTAACCGGTGCTTTTTCAGGAAAAAACAAGATTTTAATAGATGTCAATTTTGTAAGGAATTCGTGCTTGAATACCCTGCATGTCTTTTACGTTTTCAAATTCCCGGTAATATTTATAACTGGCGCCCATTTCATTTTTCAGGATTGAGGATTTTGCGCTGCCCGTGAATTCTTTCATGAGCTGTTCAAAAGGGTCCTTAAGCTCAGGCAATCCGATTGTTCTGTATTTTTCTATATCTGCTTTTTCTGCAGCCAATGCAACAGCTTCCTCAAGACCTCCGTAAAGGTCGATCAACCCGATTCGTTTTGCATCTGTTCCGCTCCATACTCTGCCTTGTCCGATTTCATCAACTTCATCAGTGGTCATGTTTCTGCCTTCTGCTACATGATTCACAAAGGTTTCGTATGTTTGAACTATTTCGTCTTTAATGATCTGTCTTTCATCATCTCTCATTGCCCTGAACGGAGACCCGAGATCAGCAAATTCATGTGTTTTGGCAACATCAACATGAATGCCCAGTTTTTCATTGAGAAATTCCTTCCCATTGAAGAACAAACCAAACACACCAATTGATCCGGTGATCGTATTTGGATTTGCCATGATTGTATCAGCAGGAGCGACGATATAATAACCGCCTGAAGCTGCTACATCACCAAGGGAGGCGATGAATGGCTTCTCTTTTGCTGCCAGTTTTGCTTCTCTCCAGATAACTTCAGAAGCCAATGCACTTCCACCACCTGAGTTTACACGGAAAACAATCCCTTTTACTGAGGAGTCTTTTCGTGCTTTACGAATTGCCCTGGAAATTCTGTCTGAACCAATTGTACCTTCTTCTCCTTCTCCCATCATAACAGTCCCCATGGCATATACCACGGCAATCTTATCTTTTGCTAATCCTTTATAGTCTTTGATTTTTGGGACATTGGTGTATTTTTGAAGAGAAACGAAACGCGCATCTTTTTTATCAATTTCTGATTTTTCTTTCAGTTCTTTAAGTATTTCATCTTTGTATTTCAAGGAGTCTATAAGACCTTGTTCTACAAGGCCTTTCGGTTTTCTGGGGGACAAATTGTCTATCATTTGATTGATTTTTTCGATGTCAATTTCCCTGGCCTCTGAAATGCCTTTTGCCATGTGATCCCACAGAGAGTTCATATATGTGTTTATTTGTTCCCTGTTTTCAGGACTCATTTCGTTTTGAGTAAAGGGTTCAATTGCACTTTTGAATTTTCCATGGCGTACGATCTGTGGTTCAACCCCCAGTTTATCCAATCCTTCTTTGAAAAACATTATCTGTGACTGAAGTCCTGTTAGGTAAACTTTCCCGGTTGGGTTCATATAAACTTTGTCTGCAACAGAACCCAGATAATAGGCTGTTTGAGTGTAATTGTCACTATAGCATACAATAAATTTTTCGCTTTCTTTAAAATCAAGAAGTGCTTCCCTGATTTCTCCTATTGTTGCCATGCCGGCAGGGATAGATGAAAGATCCAGATAGATCCCTTTGATGTTATCATCTTTTTTGGCTTTTTGAAGATTAGCCAGAATATCATTTAAACCCATGCTTTTTTCAGGTTTAAGTGAAGAGAAATTAAAGTTCTCAAATGGATTTTGAGGACTTCGATCTGCGATAACCTGGTCTAACTCAATTTTGAGAACTGTATTTGGTTTAATTTCAACGGTTTTATCCTGTTTGGAAACCATTGATCCGATTGACGCAAATAGTATAATGAAGAAAATGGCGCCTGTGATGATTAAACCGACTATTGTTGCTAATGTGTATTTCAGAAAACTTTTCATAATTTATTTGTTTTTTGTTATAAATATTTATTTGTTTATTATGTCATGGACGTTTCATGCAAAATTATAATCTTCGCAACTAAAAATGAAATATTTGTTACAATTGGTTTCCATATTTTAGCATAAATTACAACAATACGATATTTTTTTTGTAATATCAACCTAACGTGTTTCAAAATCAGCAAAATATGAGTGAAGTTTTTTTGTTATTCGGAAGTAATCTTGGAGATCGATTTAAGATAATTGCTGAGGCCGTAGATCAAACTAAACACGCTATCGGTGATGTTATTAAGGCATCTTCCGTTTATGAGTCAGCACCGTGGGGCTTTGATCATGAAAATAAATTTCTGAATCAGGTGGTTATTTTAAAAACTTCTCATTCGCCACGGAAAATTTTACATTCGATTCAGAATATTGAAGAAAAAATGGGAAGGGTTAGAAATAATTCCTCTACATATAGTGGAAGAACGATTGATATCGATATTCTTTTTTATGATGACCTGGTTATGAACGAAAAAGATTTAAAAATTCCACATCCATTATTGCATGAACGGCGATTTACGCTTAAACCTCTCGTGGAAATTGCTTCAACCTATATTCATCCGGCATTTCATAAAACGATGCAACAATTGCTCGAGGAATGTCCTGATGAGCAGGAGGCATTAAAGGTGCCGACTGATGGCTATTAGCCCTGTTAAGAACGAAGAGGAAAAATTGAAAAAAATCTGCTGTCTTCATAATTGTCTGGTTATTAGGCCAACAAGGAGGACGGGAAGCAGAATTGCAAATTCCGCTTAGC
>JBNJFT010000039.1:7872-9563 GCA_051747065.1 Bacteroidota bacterium
CAACACAATTATCACAGCGAAAGAAGGAAAAAGATTTGTCAGGTTAATCCTTTGAATAGCCTAAACTTATCAGACTGACCCGGCAGTTTTTACAATTTAATAATTGGTTGATACATGCTTCTAAAGTTGCGCCGGTTGTTATAATATCGTCAACCAGAAGGATGTGTTTGTTTGTGAAATCATTTTCATTTTTCACAGCGAAAACGTCTTTTACATTTTGCCAGCGGTCAAAACGCGATTTTTTTGTTTGACTTTTGGTGTTTGTCTTTCTGTAAAGAGAATCATTTATTACAGGAGTTTCCAAAACTTCTGAAATTCCACGGGCAATCCATTCACTTTGATTGTAGCCTCTTTTTCTTTGTTTCCTTGGGTGAAGCGGAACAGGAACAACAGCATCCACCTCTTTGAAAGAGGAATCAATAAGTTCCATTGCCATCTTCTTTCCCATCTTCTGGCCAATGTGTTTTTTTCCGTTGTATTTTAAATCGTGAATAAGTTTTTGATATCGGCTTCCTTTCATGTAGAAGAAAAAAGCAGTTGCCTGTTCAATTTTTGTTCTTCCCCAGAAAATTTGTTCAACTGGATTATTCGTTTCTTTGTGAAACATTGTTTTGGGAAGGTCATATTCGCATTTTGGGCACATTAATTCTTCCTTGTTGCTTAAGTCATTGCCACATGTAGAGCAGAGTTTTGGGTAGATGAGACTGGTAAAGTCTTTTATTAGTGAAGTAAAAAAGTGTATCATAAAATGTGTTATTTAGTCATATTGCTAAACTTAAACAAGTTTTATACTATTTTCAAATGTAAGGAATTTCCCGTCCGGCCCAATATTTTTCTACAATGTTAAGAAAAAAACAGTTGTTGAAGTTTGAGTAATATTGATTTTTCAGGAAAAGGGAGGCCACTGTTCTTTTTGTGATGGATAAAAATGAATCTTCAATAAAATAATAAAAATAATTTTTGCGTTTTGAACATATGTTCATTATATTTGTACCAACAAAATAAAAAACAGGAGGTAAATTATGCCAAGAGGAAACAAAAGCGGTCCAACAGGACAAGGTCCTATGACCGGAAGAGCAATGGGTTATTGTGTAGGAAACGATGTACCCGGTTATATGGAAGACAGACCAGGATTAGGTCTGGCCAGAGGATTTCGTGGAGGCAGAAACGTCGGAATGGGAAAAGCCCCCGGAAGAGGTTTGGGAAGACGTTGGAATATGCGTAATGCAGCTCCATCCGAAGAAGATCTGGCTCCTACGAAAGAAGAAGAACGAAATTACCTGGGCAGACAGGCGGAAAGGTTGAAGCGTACTTTAAACGAAGTTGAGCAAAGAATTCATGAACTTGATAAGGAATAGTTAACTTTGCAACAACAATGTAAAAACTTAATTCGTGTCACCAAGACCAAAAAGATTTAGAAGATTAGGAAAACCGCCTGTATTGAAGGGTTTTAAGCCTATTGGAGTGCCTCTTTCCATGAGTGAGTCTATTTCCATTCAGTATGAAGAGTACGAGGCGCTCCGGTTGGCTGATTATGAAGGTTATTCACATTTGCAAGCTTCGGAGAAAATGGAGGTTTCCAGACCGACTTTTACCAGGATTTATGAGAAAGTGCGCAAAAAGCTGGCAAGCGCCTTCGTTGAAGGAAAACCTATTATTATCGAGGGAGGCGATGTTGAATTTGACAAGCA
>JBNJFT010000039.1:9663-16210 GCA_051747065.1 Bacteroidota bacterium
TGTAAGCATTTCGGACATTGTCAGGAATTTCATGTTTTTGATGTGGAAGAGTCAAAAATAATAAATCGTACCGGGGAAACTCCACCGCCGCATGCTCCCGGTGTTATCCCCAATTGGTTAAAGGAAAAAGGTGTTACGGATGTGATTGCCGGTGGCATGGGACAACGGGCAATCGACATTTTCAATAGCCAGGGAGTCAATGTTTTTGTAGGAGCGCCCGATAAGGATTCTGAATCAATTGTTCTGGATTTTCTATCCGGAAATCTTGTTACAAAGGCCAATATGTGTGACCATTAAATTCAAATTTAACGGTAAAATATTTATATGGATCCCAAATGTTTGTTTTGTTTTTCCAGGGCTTTTGAAAAGCTTTTAGACCAGCATATATCAGAAAAGAGCGAGCAATATAAAATGTCAAAGAAATTTTTTGGCTTTTTGTCCGGGATCGATACAGATCAGCCTACACCGCTTATTGCTCGTGAAATACATGCAATGATCAGGAATTATCTTAACGAACCCGATCCATATAAACAACAAAAAGAACAGAGTAATAAGCAGGCCAAAGCTCTGGTTGAAGGACTGAGGAAGAAGTTAAATGCTTCTGATGACCCGGATGGTTTATCATTGAGATATGCTATAGCCGGAAACATTATTGACTATGGCCCTGGTCACAAATTCGATATTGAACAAACAATTTCACATCTGGAAGAAGCAAAATTAGCGATTGATCATTCAAACGAGTTGATCGAGAAGATAAAGAAGGCAAATAAAATTCTCTATCTCGGCGATAATGCCGGTGAAATTGTCTTCGACAAGCTGTTTCTTGAAACAATAGATCATCCAAATGTAACTTTTGTAACCCGGGGTGCACCTGTGATTAATGATGTCACCCGGGAAGAAGCACGGGAAGTAGGCATGCATAAAGTTGCTAAAGTTATAGATAATGGATACGATGCCCCTTCTACAGTATTGGATAAGTCAAACAAAGCTTTTTTAGAAGAATATCAAAGCGCTGATCTCATTATAGCCAAGGGACAAGGTAATTTTGAAGGCCTCATGCATGAAGACGATCCTCGACTTTGGTTTTTGTTAATGGTTAAATGTGATGTGATTGGAACTTTCTTTGGATTGAATAAAGGCGATATTGTTGTCAGTAACAATCATAGATAATTCAATATTTACATTATTAAAATTTAAGCTTATGAGTAAACACAACATAGGAATCATTATATGCGATAGATACCATCGATGTGGTGGTGGAAAATGTTTTAAATCTCTACGAGAGAGGGAAGGCGCTTTCGATATTTATAAAAACGACGATGTTGAGGTAGTAGGTTATACAACATGTGGCGGATGTCCCGGAGGAAATATCGAATATGTCCCGGAGGAAATGGTGAAAAACGGTGCAGATACTATTCACCTTGCAACAGGCATGGTAGTTGGTTATCCTCCCTGTCCGCGTGTGGAATATTTCAAAAGGTATATTGAAGAAAGATTCAACGTTAATGTGGTAGTTGGTACCCATCCTATACCAGAGAAATATTACCAGATGCATCAAAAATTAAAAACGTGGGATAGCGATATGTGGCAAGATCTCATTCAGCCAACGTTAAAAAATGAAAAGACTCGATTGGCTTACAATTAAAAAAATTTAAACAATTACGCATACTAAATCTAAATAAAAATAATATCATGCAAAATACAGACGTACTAATCATTGGAAGTAGTGCGGCAGGTTTAGCGACCGCTATTTCCGGAAAAAATAATTATCCCGATAAAAAATTCATGGTGCTGCGAAAAGAGGACAAAGTTATGGTGCCTTGCGGTATCCCATATATTTTTGGTTCTCTTGAAAATTCGGATCAAAACATTTTGCCCGCCGGTGCAAAATTTGATGCATTAGGTATTGACCATCAAATCGGGGAAGTAAAAGAAGTTGACCGGGAAAATAAGGTTTGTACATTATCAGATGGCCAACAAATACAATATGAAAAACTGGTAATGGCTACAGGCTCTACGCCAAAAGTACCTACGTGGATGGAAGGCCACGATCTGGAAAATGTGTTTACTATCCCGAAAAATAAGGAAGTTTTAGATACGATTTCTGAAAACCTAAAGGGATTGAATAAAGTTGTTGTTATCGGCGGTGGTTTTATTGGCGTTGAGCTGTCGGATGAGTTGAATAAAGCCGGCAAAGAAGTGAAGATTGTGGAAATATTACCTCATGTCCTTAATGTAGCATTTGATAAAGAATTCGCAGAAAAAGCAGAGAATATTCTTTCTGATCGTGGTGTAGATGTACGTACAAACTCCGGAGTCAAAAAAATTAACGGCGAAGGTGGAAAAGTTGCTTCAATCGAATTGGAAAGTGGGGAAAAACTTGAAGCGGATGCTGTGATCCTTTCCATGGGATATGAACCCAATGTTCAATTAGCAAAAGATTCGGGTTTGAAAATTACAGATGACGGGTTTATTTCTGTAGACGAATACATGCGCACACAGGATGAGTCTATAGTAGCTGTCGGAGATTGCGCTGAAAAGAGACATTTTGTAACTCGTAAAAGAAACGGCGTTATGCTTGCTTCTACAGCATGTGCTGAAGGACGAATTGCTGGTATGAACCTGTTTAAGTTGTCAGCAATAAAGACATTTAGCGGAACCATTTCTATTTACAGTACAGCCATAGGGGATTATGCTTTCGGAACCGCCGGTTTAACCGAAGAGGAAGCGCATCAGGAAAACTTTGATGTGGTTACCGGCACTTTTGAAGGGATGGATAAACACCCTGGTAAATTGCCAGGAACACATAAACAGATTGTTAAATTGATTATTGCCAGAGAATCCGGAATAATTATTGGTGGCGAAGCCCTTGGTGGTGTTTCTGTAGGGGAGTTGACAAATCTGCTTGGTTTTATTATTCAAAGCAGGACAAGCGTACACACCCTTTTAATTTCTCAGATTGGAACTCAGCCACTGTTGACTGGTTCTCCTGCGGCGTATCCGCTTATGAAGGCTGCAGAGATGGCTGCGAAAGAAATTAAATTTAATGGTCGTTCAAAATAGTAGGGCATGTTTTAAAAAGGAATCTGCTTTTTTGAGTTTTAAAAGGGTTATGATTTTGGAACCCTCAATGAGACAATAGAACAATTTAACAATAAAACAGTATTAAAAGATGAAAATCTCGATAGCCAGCGGTAAAGGAGGCACTGGTAAAACTACATTGTCCATAAATCTTGCCCAGATGTTAAGCCAACAAATGGATGGTTCAAAAGATGTTGTCTTAATAGATTTAGATGTAGAAGAGCCTAATTCCGGTGTTTTTATCAATGGATCTGTTGTTCACAGAGAGCCAAAATACCGGCAGATTCCGGAGGTAAACTTTGACAAGTGTACTTTTTGTGGTCGATGTAAAGAGGTATGCAATTTTAATGCGATTGCCACTTTGCCGGAAAATGTATTGGTTTTCCCTGAACTTTGTCACTCCTGTAATGCTTGCGTAGGTCTTTGTCCTGAAAATGCCATGATAATGAAAGATCATGCGATGGGAGAATTGGTGGAAATTGCACAGGATGATTTAAAATTTGTAGAGTCAACCCTGAATATTGGGGAGCAACAGGCTGTTCCCCTTATTTCCCAGGCTATTGAGTATTCTGAAAGGACTTATAATGACGGCTCCGTTTTTATTTACGATTCACCTCCGGGTACATCCTGTCCAATGATAGAATCGGTTAAAGGAGCCGATTTTGTTATTCTTGTCAGTGAACCAACCCCTTTTGGATTGCATGATCTGAAGTTATCTGTTGAAACAATGCAAAAACTCGGTAAGTCATTTGGTGTGGTTATCAACCGTGATGGATTAGGGAAAGACCTTATCGGCGAATATTGTTCCGAACACCAGGTTCCCCTTTTGGGAAGAATTCCGGACTCAAGAGAAATTGCCACTTTGTACTCACGAGGCGACTCGGTTTTTCATTTAGAATCGGTTTATACGGCGTTGAAAAATATTATTGGGAATATTGAGACTCAAACCAACAAGAACATTTTTTAGATCATTGCTATGAAGGAAATTGTAGTTATTTCAGGAAAAGGAGGAACAGGAAAAACGAGTATTACAGCTGCTTTGGCATATTTAAACAAAGAAAGTACTGTTGTTGCAGATTGTGATGTAGATGCAGCAGATATGCACTTATTACTAAAACCGGATTTTGCAAACCCGGCGAAATTTTATAGCGGGTATACCGCGATCATTGATCAGAATAATTGTATAAAATGCAATAAGTGCAGGCAAGTCTGTGCTTTTGGTGCAATAAATTATGTTGAAGACCAGTTTTTTGTTAACGAATTGGACTGCGAAGGTTGTGGTTATTGTTATTATGTTTGCCCTTCGCAAGCGATAAAAATGGAAGAAGCCCTTTCTGGTGAAACGTATATATCTAAAACACGGATGGACAATACGCTTGTACATGCTCAACTTGCCATTGGCGCTGACAATTCAGGAAAACTGGTTACAAGAGTTAAAGACCTGGCCAAAAAATTAACAAGCGAAGAGCAAAAGGATTATTTGTTAGTTGACGGCACTCCGGGGATTGGTTGCCCGGTAACTGCTTCCGTAACCGGCTCGGATTTTGTTGTAGTCGTTACAGAAGCATCCATAAGCGGAATGCGAGACTTAAAACGAGCTTACGAATTGGTTCGCAACTTTTCTATTCCTTTGGGAGTGATCATCAACAAATCAGATTTAAACCCAAAAGTCAACCAGGAAATAAAGGAGTTTCTGAAAGAGCAGAATATTCCATTGCTTGCTGATTTCGAATACAATCCGGCTTTTATTAATGCATTAACCGATGGCATAACAGTTTCCGAATTTGATAAAAATCTCAGTTGTAAAATACAGGCTCTGTGGAATGAAATAAATAGAATGGTTTGATTTTCTGTTTGTCGTTTCCTGCTTTATTGTAAACTTTCCGGTGTTTTTAAAATTGCCTGACTTGTAAAATACAATCATCTTTATGTTTGTTTTGCAACTATTTTATAATTAAAATTTTATTTTTGCAGACTAAATAATGAAATTTAGGATTTCTGGATGGTTCTTTATTTGAGAAAAAGAACCATCAAGTTTGTTTTTGCTTATTTATCAGGGAATTATTTTATAAAACAGTCAACTATGTCAAGCCACCAGGATCAGCCCAAAATTTACTTTCATGTGGGATTACCTAAAACGGCATCTACTTTCTTGCAGAAAAAAGTATTTCCGGCATTGCAGGGTTTACATTATATAAAGAAACATGATTTTAAAAATCGTGATGCCATTATTGCCAATACCCAGGCACAAAGAGTCCTCTTATCGGTAGAGATGAAATTTGATTTTGCCCCGGATATCAAACAAATTAAAGATGTAGCCTCCAAATACCCGGATACAACACCTATAATATTTCTGCGCCGGCACAGTTCCTGGTTAGGCTCAAAATACAAATATTATATTCGAAAACATGGAAGTGGAGAATTTAGCCATTTTTTTGATTTCGAGAATAATAACGGAATATTTAAGCATGAAAATCTGTCTTTTTATAATAAAATAAAGCAGTTAGAGGAAATTTATAATGATGAACCCATCGTTTTTTTTCAGGAGGAACTTAAAAATGCCTCTTATGAGGTAATTGATCAACTTGCATCGGTTTTAGGTGTGTCTTACAATAAGAACGATATAAATATTTCTAATGTTAAGACTTCTTATTCTGAAAAGCAACTAAAGGTTTTAAGAAAATTTAATCGCCATTATGTGTTTAATAAGCAAAAAGTAAAACCCGGCTTCAGGCGATTTGCCTATAAAAAATTCAGTGGATTGCTTTTGCATACTTTAGCTTTTCTTGCCTTACTTATCCCGGACACTCTTATGGATAATAAACCCCTTATACCTAAAGATGTTTTGGAAAAAGTGGATGAGTATTACAATCAGGATTGGGAAAAATGCGTTAATTATGCTTTAAAAAGAAGAGAGAAAGTATATCTTTAGATGTCTGCTTTGAAAACGCAACAGACAGTAGGGGAGTTTGGCCTTTTTATGTAATCCGAATAATCATTTTAAATAACAGGGATTTAATCGATGAGTATTTTTAAACGGATAATCAGTTTTTTTCACAAAAATGAAGAAACAATATATTTTGTTTTGCTTCTTTGTATTGCTTTTACTTTTTCCTTTTCTCGTTACTTTTTGAGAATGTGGGAAATAATAATGGTTTCATTATTTATACTTAATGGAAATTTCCGTATTAAACTACTCCGTCTGAAGCAAAATTATCCTTTACTTGTTCTGTCTTCTTTTTTCTTTCTTTTTCTTTTAGGCTCGTTCTATACAGTTGAATTTAACGAAGGGTTAAAGCATTTAAGAGTAATGTTGCCATGGTTAGGTCTTCCCATAGTGATTGGCTCCTATCCAAAGTTGTCCACTTATAGATTTTATTTGTTTCTTCAGGTTTTTATTTTAGGTGTTTTTCTTCATACAATTATCAGTTCTTTAGCAAGTATTGGTTTGCCTTTGGGAGAAGTT
>JBNJFT010000040.1:0-9735 GCA_051747065.1 Bacteroidota bacterium
GTGACTTGACCGCTTGCCGTTTACATAGCCATCCGTTGGATATATGTGAAAGAGATCAGTGTCCATGGGAGCATTGTCATTAAACCAACTTTTTGGAAAGGAATGTTCCCTGTTGTAGCAAGAACCTTCGCCGGAATAATTCCCGCATTGGTGGGTACCGAAATTGTATACATACGGCAGGTCTCCGTCGGGTACATCCGAATACATATCCCAGACTGTGCCATCTGGTTTGGCGTCAGTGTCTTGAATATCTGTCCACAGGTCATCATAAGATTGGGAATGGTGATCGTCAATGATGTTGTAAAGTTCTGTTTTTAACTCTTCTCCTGTGAGGCCTTCCGCACTGCTGTAGTAGCCATCTGGTATCTGGGCAGTGAGTACCTGGGAAAACAACGCAAGAATTGTAAATAAAGTGTTGAATTTTAGCATGTTGTGAGGTTTTTGTAAATCCGTATGATTCAGCTATTTTTATGCAAAAATAATGAGATCAATTTCAATAAAAAATTTTTTTTATGAGAGCACTTATTCAAAGGGTAAATTATTCAAAAGTGATTATTAACGGAAAAGTTAAATCAGAAATAGAACAAGGATTGCTTATTCTGCTTGGGGTTGAAAACGAGGATACTGAAGAAGACGCCGCCTGGCTCAGCAGTAAAGTGGCCAGCCTGAGAATCTTTGATGATTCTGAGGGAGTAATGAATGTATCAGTAAAAGATATGGGTGGCGATGTTATGGTTATTAGTCAGTTTACGCTGCATGCCAATACAAAGAAAGGAACACGGCCCTCTTACATTCGTGCCGCAAAGCCGGATATTTCTGTTCCTTTGTATGAACAATTTGTTCAGAAAATTGGTAATGAACTGGGAAAAGAAATTGCAACAGGAGAGTTTGGAGCTTATATGAAAATTGATATGGAAAACGACGGGCCTGTTACAATCATGATTGACAGCAAGAATAAAAATCTTTAATATGCCCGGACAAGCCTATAAGACAAAAAAATATACCGCTCTGTTTATCACTGCATTTGCTTCGTTTATTACACCTTTTCTCGGATCATCTATAAATGTTGCTTTGCCGGAAATCGGGGATCATTTTGGTATGGGAGCTGTTACCCTGAGCTGGGTTACCACCATTTACCTTCTTTCTGCCGCTGTTTTTCTTATACCATTTGGCAAGCTTGCCGATATTTATGGAAGGCGAAAAGTTTTTATTTACGGGGTTTCTGTCGTTTCCGTTTCGAGTTTGCTTGCTGTATTTTCCCCGAATGTTGCTGTTTTTATGTTTTTGCGGGTGCTCCAGGGTTTTGGGAGTGCAATGATTTTCGGTACAGCAATTGCCATAATTACATCTGTGTTTCCAAAAGCAGAACGGGGAAAGGCGATGGGTATTAATGTTGCCTCCGTCTATATCGGATTGACGATGGGGCCTTTTGCCGGAGGAATATTAACAAATCAATTTGGATGGGAAAGCATCTTTTTGGCTATTGCACCTATTGGTTTTATTGTGACTTTTTTGAGTATCGTCGGATTGAAACAGGAATGGGCGGAAGCAAAAGATGAACGTTTCGACTGGCAGGGTTCACTTGTTTATGGTGTTTCTTTATCTCTTTTCATGTATGGCTTATCTGTTATTCATGAGTGGTTTGGTTCGCTTTTCATTGCAGCAGGGGTTATTGGAATTTTTGTATTTGCTAAGGTTGAAATTCGGAAACAATTTCCGGTTTTCAACATGGATTTGTTTTTAAAAAACCGGCTTTTTGCTTTTTCAAGCATTACTGCACTGATTAATTATAGCGCAACATTTGGCATTATGTTTTTGTTGAGCCTTTTTTTACAATACGTCAAAGGAATGAATCCCCAGGTTGCCGGTCAGGTTTTGGCAATTCAGCCGGTTATGATGGCACTTATTTCCCCTTTTGCAGGAAGGCTTTCTGACAAAGTTGATCCCGGCATAGTTGCAACCATTGGCTTGTTTATTCTTACAATCGGCCTTGCAACATTTACTACACTTGGAGAATCTACATCGCTGGTGTTTATTGGTTTTGTCCTTGCCTTTTTTGGTTTGGGTTATGCATTGTTTTCTTCACCAAATACCAATTCTATCATGAGTTCGGTAGAAAAGAAATATTATGGAATAGCTAGTGGAACAGTCGGAACAATGCGGTTAATTGGTCAATTAATCAGCATGGGTGTGGTCATGTTGATCTTTTCATTGATCATTGGCGAGGTAGAAATTACCGAAAACAATCAGCAGGAATTTATTGCCAGTGCACGGATCAGTTTTATCGTTTTTGCGGCCTTTGGAGTGTTGGGAACGATTTTATCGGCCCTTAGAATTCAATCGCAAAAGTTCCGTATATTTAAAAGAAATTCTTAATTTTGAATAAAAAAATGACAATAGAAGAAGCACAGGAAAAAGTCAATCAATGGATTGAAAAATATGGTGTTCGTTATTTTGACGAATTAACGAATTTAGCCATGCTGACGGAAGAAGTGGGAGAACTTGCAAGAGTCATGAGCCGGAAATACGGGGACCAGTCTTTTAAGGAAACAGACAGTCAGGATCTGGAGGATGAGTTAGCCGATGTATTTTTTGTTTTGATTTGTATAGCCAATCAAACAGACACAGATTTAACAAAAGCTTTAAAAGATAATTTGTTAAAGAAAACAGAACGAGATAATAACAGGCATTTAAATAACAAAAAACTTTAAATTTTTTCAAATGGAACATTTACCTGAAAAATATAATCTGGAACTTGAAGAAGGCATTGAACGAAAAGTTAAAGTGATAGCAAACAATTGTCACCAGTTAATCACAGACGATACATTGAAGCAGGTGTTTAAGTTTTTGGATCTAACTAGCTTAAATACAAATGATACAGAAAGTGATATTTCTGATCTTTTGAAAAAGTTAAATGAGTTAAAACATCATTACCCGGAAGTACCATCTGTTGCTGCTGTATGTTTTTATCCTCCGTTTGTTGAGCTGGCTAAAAGCAAAATTGAGGACAACAATGTTTATGTGGCTTCAGTAGGAGCAAATTTTCCGACATCACAAACTTTCTTAAGTGTAAAAAAGACAGAATGTAAGGAAATTATTCACCGGGGTGCAGATGAGGTTGATATTGTGATACCCGTGTACGAGTTTTTAGCCGGCAATTATGATGCTGTGTATAATGAAGTCAAAGAGATTAAAGAAGTAATAGGCAATAAGAAGCTTAAAGTTATACTTGAAACCGGTATGCTTAATGATTATAAAAACATTCAGTTAGCAAGTTTAATTTCCATGGAGGCTGGTGCAGATTTTATCAAAACATCCACAGGGAAAGAAAAACCAGCGGCCACGTACGATGCTGTTTATATTATGGCAAAATCAGCCCGGGCTTTTTACGAAAAAACCGGCAAAATGACAGGAATAAAACCTGCAGGCGGTATTTCTACTGTGGAGGATGCTTTTGGCTATTATGCTATCATAAAAGAAATTCTTGGAGAGCAATGGCTTAATTCTTCGTTATTCAGAATTGGCGCCAGTCGTCTTGCAAATGAGCTGATCTGCGCTATTTATAAGGATGAAACCATTTCTTATTTCTAATCGTCTTTATGCGCTGTTTTTATTGTTGCTTTTAGCCTTTTGCTTTTAGCTCTTGGCTTTTAGCCTTTGGCCTTTGGCTGTTAGCTATTGGCAAAGAACACTTAAGCAAGCGCGTTCAGAAGAAGTGGATTAATATCAATAATAGAGGTCAGAGATCAGAGGTCAGAGATCAGAGATCAGAGGTCAGAAATCAGAGATCTACCATCTAAAATCTACTATCTACTTTTTCCAAATTTATCTTTTACTGCTGAGACTAGCTTGTAAACCTTGTCAGAACGTCTTAGTTTCGTGTTTGAGGGAAAGGAGCACCTGACTCCTTTTTCCACAGTTTGAACTTTTTTGTCTTCAACTCTTACCTGCGACAATTGTGTTTCTATTACTCCGGTCGTCGGGCCGATTATTAAAATTTCATCATCGGCATTCAAATCACTGGCTTCTGTTAATAACTCAGCCACCTGAAGCTTAGTAAAGTAATTTGTAATTTTGCCCACGTAAATTTTCTTTTTTGTTGCTTGTGATCCGTATTTATGGCTCCATTCACCCAGTTTCCTCCCGAGATAATAACCATCCCAGAAACCTCTGTTGAATACAGAAGACAACTTTTTCTTCCAGTATTCTATTTTTTCTTCATTGTAGGTACCATCGAAATAAGCATCAACAGCTTCGCGGTAGCAAGACGAAACGACTTTTACGTACTCCGGGGAACGAGCGCGGCCTTCAATTTTTAAAACGCTAACCCCGGCATCAAGGACTTTATTTAGAAAGTCGATTGTCATTAAGTCTTTTGGAGACATGATGTATTCGTTATCAATGTCTAGCTCATAACCGGATTCTTTTTCTTTGACCGTGTAGGCCTTTCTGCAGGTTTGAAGGCATTGTCCGCGGTTAGCTGAATAATTCTTTTCATGTAAGCTTAAGTAGCATTTTCCGGAAACAGCCATACACAAAGCTCCATGGGCAAAAAGTTCGATTTTAACTAACTCTCCCGAAGGGCCACGAATGTCCTGCTCTTTTATCTGTTTTACAATCTCTGCAACTTGTTCCAGGCTCAATTCTCTTGCCAGAACAACAACATCGGCGAAGTTGGCAAAAAACGTAAGACTTTCAATGTTGCTGATATTTACCTGTGTAGATGCATGTATTTCCATCCCTTTAGAGTGTGCGTATTGAATTGCAGCAAAATCAGAAGCAATGATGGCATCAATGCCACTTTCCTTTGCAGCATTAATAATTCGCTGCATTTGATCGAGTTCCTTGTTGTATAGAACAGTATTTACAGTGAGGTATGTGCGTAAGTTGTTTTCCTTGCTTTTTGAAACAATGTTCTGTAAGTCTTCAATGGTAAAATTAAAGGTGGATTTTGAACGCATATTTAAATTCTCCACCCCAAAATATACAGAATTGGCTCCACCCTGAATAGCAGCTTGTAAGGATTCGTAAGATCCTACAGGTGCCATGATTTCAACATCTTTCCTGTTCATTTGAATATTTAACTGTTATCCTGTTTGCTGCAAAAATAACAAAACCTTTTTTTCCCTAAATAAAAATGACAATTTATAAAAGAGATGGTAAAGGATTTGAAAAAGTTTTGGGAGTCTTAGTCGATTGTCGGAAAAAGGAGTAATGTGTGAATTGCTCAATTTAGAATTGCTTATTATTACAGTAAAATAATTGACTTCAAATTCGTTTTTTTTTACCTTTTCCATAAAAAGTTATGGAAAATTCATTTGACAATATTGTTGAAGTTACAGGCTATATAAAGAAACAGGAAAATCTTGTTCCTGTTGGTGATAATATCATGCCAAACACCTGTGTGTTAGAAAGTTTGCGTCCTTTTCCCGGCTACTATGGAAGTAATTTTCCGGATCAATCCCAACCCAGATCAATTTTTATTCTTCTTCGGGAAGCGCACGATTTCGAAGAAGTTGCCAGGAAAACAAAAAATGTGAAAGAACGATTCCCTCATGATTTTAACGCATCTGAAGGAAAAATACTTATTGCCCCTTATGAATACCATTGTCTTCGGGTGAAATATCTTTCAAGCTTTAATTTTCTCCCGGAACTTCAGAAAGAATATATGGAAGAAAACATAAAATTTCATAAAGAAAAAGATATAAAAACTGAAGCAATAATCAAGATCAACAAAGTATTCCGGGTTTATGAAAAAGAACAGGGAGTTTACAGAGACGTAGAGGACGATTACAAATGTTACCTTGAAATACCAATGCAATTAAACTGGGAAACGTTTGTTTCCATTACTGCAGACATAAAAAACAACATGGTTAACTATATGTTTGACGCGGCTTTAGGCGTGTTGTTCAGATCAAAATCAATTGTTGATGTTATTCGTATTTATGACCATGAAAAAGACGTAGAAAAAATGAAAAAACTCCGGGATATGTATCTTGAAGAAATCAGGAAAATGAATAAATTATAAATTCATGTCTGTTTCTGAAAGCTATTAATAATCAGCGGGACAATTTGTTCAATAAGAAAATATTACGAACATTAGCATTGAAAAAGGAAAAACCTTATTTTAGCCCAAAACCTTAGTAACCATATATTACCACTATGAACTAACAAAATAAATAATTCCTTTAAGTTTTTTTGTAAGTCATTCAAATACAACACAATTGGATCATTTTATTCAAATGAGGCAATAACATAAAAAGATGATATTCTAAAAAAAACCAACTTATGTGAACTTATATGCCTTCCCGTAGAAGCGGGACAGGTTATGTGGTTCAAAAAAAGATATTCAAATGAAAAGAGATTTCTGAATTTTGTTTATTCTATTTATTATAATAATTTTGCCTCGAGTATAGCCCCATAGTTTAAGGGATAGAATAGGAGTTTCCTAAACTCTAGATCCAGGTTCGAGTCCTGGTGGGGCTGCTTTTCTTTATTCTACATACCTCTAAAATCAAAAAAAGCAACCTTCTTTAATCAAGCTAAAACAACCAGTCGTCAAAAGCAATTGATCCTTCCTAACTTTTTCCGAACTCTTTTAGGATTATTGCGTTAAAAAATCTAAAAAAGAATTTTGTAAATTTACGTTGCTTTTGAATTTATAGACGCTTATAATCAAATGAAAGACGATAAATAATTACTTCAGTTACTTCAGTCAGAGAAATATATTTTTAAGAAATGATGAAATGGCAATGTGTTAAGCTTAATTTACTATATGAGGATTAATGAGCAAAGAAATCAAGATAATAATTCTATGGAGTCATACCAAAAAAGGGAGATGAGAATTGAGCATATCATCAATAAATTTCGTTTTCTTTTACTTCTTTTCATTGCTTTACTTGATTTTATCGGACATTTTACTCTGCAAGACCGGACTTTTGCAGAACTTCCTCAATCCAAAGGCTGGATGCTTTTTCTGATCTTACTGCCCCTTCTGCTTATAGTTCACTATAAAACCAGACAAGAAAAATACTTTCCCTGGGTAAAATATTTGATGATCCTTGTTGACTTATCCATTGGATTTTTAATTGGCCTGAGCTTTATTTTGGCTGAGCATGTTATTTTACCTGTAAGTAAACTGGAATTTATACTTATGGTAAGTTTCCTGTTAATTTTCATTAATACATTAACTGTCCTGAGGTTACATGACAAAACAGTTATTTACAGTTCTGTTCTTACGATAATTGCCAATGCTGCTCTTTACTTAATGATCCGCCAGTTTTTAATGGCAGGGATTTACACTTCTCTGTTTATTTTCTTTTTTAGTGTATTTAATGCATGGGTTATAAATTATTTCATGGAATATTACAAGCTCAACAATAAACTGGGAAAGGCTTTTAACGATCTACAAGAGGCGAATAAACAGATTAATCAGAAAAACGAAGAGATTACGACCCAAAATGAACTCATTCATAAGCATTACAATTCATTAAAGGAAACTCAAAAAAGTATGTCTGACAGCCTCAGATATGCACAAAAAATACAAAAAGCGCTGTTTACGCATCATGACCTGCTACAGGAGTACTTCTCAGATCATTTTGTGTTTTTTAAGCCAAAAGAAAAAGTAAGTGGAGATTTTTCATGGGCCACATTAATTGATAATAAATTGATTGTAGTAGTTTCGGACTGCACAGGACATGGAGTGCCGGGAGCTTTCATGACGATTCTGGGATTTTCTTACCTGAGTGAAATTGTAAATGCTCATCAGATTTTAGAACCCGATAAAATATTGAATAAATTACGTCAGTATATAATTTCTTCTCTTCATCAGGAAGGGAAATTATATGAGCCTAAAGATGGAATGGATATATCCGTAGTACAACTTGATTTCGAAAACAACAAATTAAAATTTTCCGGCGCGAATACAACCTTTTGTTTTATTCCCAAACTGAATGACAAAGACAATCAAGTGCTTTACGAATTTAAAGGAGACAGAATGCCGGTATCCTATCATTACAAAATGCGTCCATTTTCATTATTAGAAATAACATATCAAAAAGGTGACAAGATTTACTTATACACTGACGGATATATTGATCAATTTGGCGGATCAACCGGGAAAAAATTTAAGTCTGTCTCTTTCCGAAGAATGTTGGAACAAAATCATTTCTTACCTATGGAAAAGCAAAAGAGTATACTTGATGATACAATGAATAATTGGCTTTCAGACAGATACGAACAAATTGACGACATGACTGTTATCGGATTTGAGATTTAGACAGTTTTTATTTTTTCCCCTGTGATAAAGCCGGAAGTATAATTTTGCAGGAAAATTTATTTGAAAGAGTTATAATCCGTTAGCCCAGACAGCTGTAGTTTTCAGAAGATTGAACGAAAGGTTGTTTAAAAATGTAAATAAAGCGTTAACAATTACCCAATAACAATATTGCTTCCTTTCAATAATCTTTCATACATTTACGAGAAAATCATAAGATCACTGTTAATATGAAAAAATATTTTCTTTTGTGGATAACTATTTTCTTTGTTGCAGCTAATTTTTCTGAAGCGCAGGAATCAGATAGCATTCCTTCCCTGCTTGAAGATGCCGAAAGACAAGAAAAAATAACCACCTATTTGAAGCTTTCACAGTCTAAAATAGTCAAAATACCAGAAGAATCAGCTAATTCCGCAAAAAAAGCATTAAATCTTATCAAAGATTCAGAAAGAGATTCCCTTCTCCCAAAAGCCTATTATCTTCTGGGATATGCACATTATAATCAAAACAATTATGATTCGGCAAAAACTTATTTTTCCAATTCGCTGAAGTACAGCAAAAAACTAAATTTACCGGCTCGGGAAGCGCTGGCTTTGAACAGGCTCGGAAATACATTTCAGCTAATGGGCTCTTATGATAAAGCTTTAAGTTATTACCAACAAGCTCTCCAAATAAATCAGGAAGAAAATAATAAAAAAGAAATAGCCAGAAGCCTCACAAATATTGGCAGCGTGTACAGAACCTTCGGGAAATATGAAAAAGCGATACAGTTTCATTTAAGAGCATTGTCTCTCTTTGAAGAAACTGAAACGAAGGATGGTGTTGCATGGACGACCCTGAACATTGCAAGGCTGTTCAAACTGAATAAATCCTTTGACAAAGCGTTGGAATACCTGAATCAATCCATGGATATTTACAAAACGATTGCAGAGGAAACGGGAGTAGAAACAGGAATTACCCTTTGCCTGAAAGAATATGGTCTGATTTATGTAAAGACAGGAGAACTTGACAAAGCCTTAAAATACAGCCGTAAAGCCCTGGAAAGAAACAAAAAGAACAACAATGAATATGGCATAGCAAACTCTTACGCTAATCTCGGGCGAATTTTCTACAGGAAAAACAGCTACGAAAAAAGTTTAAGCTATTTGCGAAAGGCATTGGAACTAAAAGAACGGCTGGGAGATAAAGTTGAAATACCCTCACTGCTGAGGAAAATTGGGGAAAATTACCTGAAAATGAATGATTACAAACAAGCCCGGGAATATGTTGAGAAAAGTCTGGAACAAGCTAAGGCAGAGAATTTAAAAGAAGAACAAAAAGAGAGCTATCGGGCGCTCTCAAAAATTTTTCAAAAACAAAACAAACCCCAAAAAGCACTGGACAATTACATTGCCTTTTCAGAGTTGAAAGACAGTCTGGCGAATCAAAAAATCAACAAACTGGAAATGCAATATGAATTT
>JBNJFT010000040.1:9835-16173 GCA_051747065.1 Bacteroidota bacterium
AAACCCCAAAAAGCACTGGACAATTACATTGCCTTTTCAGAGTTGAAAGACAGTCTGGCGAATCAAAAAATCAACAAACTGGAAATGCAATATGAATTTGAAAAAGAACAAAAGAAACTGGAATACGAAAAAAAGCAGGAAACAGCCAGGCAGGAAGCCAAACTGAAAAGGCAACGACTGATTACTTATGCTTTTATCGCCGGATTTGTGCTCCTGGGATTATTGCTTTTCGTGATTTATAAAAGTTACAGAAGAAAAACCAGGGACAATATTAAACTGGAGCAAAAGAATGAAGAAATTCAAACACAGCGGGACGAAATTGAGGCCCAGCGTGATATGGCTACGCAACAGAGAGATCAGATCGCAAAACAAAACCAGATCATAACAGAAAGCATAGAATATGCACGGCGTATTCAGTCTGCTGTATTGCCGCAGGAACAAACCATTCAGAAGTTTTTTCCGGATTATTTCATTTACTTCAAGCCAAAAAATATTGTGAGCGGTGATTTTTACTGGATTTCAAAAATTGACAACAAAATTATAATTGCAGCAGCAGATTGCACAGGGCATGGAGTTCCCGGTGCTTTTATGAGCATGCTCGGTGTGGCTTTCCTGAATGAAATTGTAAATCAAAGCAAAATTGTAAGACCGGATGAGATATTGAATCAATTACGGAGTAAAGTTATTGACGCCCTGCATCAATCTGCAAAAAAACGTGGTTCAAGAGATGGAATGGATGTGTCTCTCAGTGTGATCGATACAGAGCAAAACAAGATGTATTTTGCCGGTGCCTATAACTCAATATATATTATAAGAAACCAGTCGCTTCAGGAAATAAAAGCTGACCGTATGCCAATTGGTGTTCATGCCGTATATCAAGACACACCATTTTCAGCTCAAACAATTGGCCTGGAACAAGGAGACCGGCTCTATTTCTTTTCCGATGGATATTTTGACCAATTCGGCGGCGAACAGGGGAATAAATTCGGGAAAAAATCTTTTAAAGAACTGCTGCTGCAAATTCATTCTAATGATATGAAGTCCCAGCAAGAAACAATTCACCGGACATTAGAAGACTGGAAAGGCTCCAGGATTCAAATTGACGACATAATGGTCCTGGGTTTTTACTATGACGAAAGCAAACCTTCTTAAATGGGCACATTAACATTTGAAGATAATTTATGAGTGATCATCAGATAGTAACAGAGTCTGCAGTGGCAAAAGCAGAAGGCAGCCGGCAGAAAGCAGTCGGCAGCGAAGAGAATACCTGACAGCGCCTTCAAGGCCTGTCAGTGTTTGAACAGAAAAAGATGAAAAAACAAGCAGTGAATATGCAGTTCATAATAGGCAAAATTAAGCAAAACGAAACCCCGAAAAATGCAAAAATTCTTAAAAAGCGAAGTTACGGAATTATTGATTTGTGAAAGGCACTCATAAAACCATATGTTATTGTAAAACGAATTATGGAGGCCAATTTGTTTATCCTTTATCTGCTGCATGCTCACTGCCTACTGCAGAGTGCTTACTGCTTACCTCATTAGCCAATTGATGCTCATTTTAATATTTCCCTCTACTTCTGAATGTGCCTTCTTATTTTCGATCCTTCAGCAAGATTCTTATTGTTGTTCCTTTATTGACTTCACTTTGGTGGACAAAAATTTTCCCGTTGTGATATTCTTCTATAATCCGTTTTGATAAAGAAAGACCTAAACCCCAACCTCTCTTCTTGGTAGTAAAACCGGGCCTGAATATGGTGCTTTGCTTTGCTTTAGGAATCCCTTTTCCTTCATCTTTAACATCCAGGAGAACCTGATCTTCCTTTTTTAAAAGTTTTATATAAACCGTTCCTTTGCCATTCATCGAATCAATCGCATTTTTCACCAGGTTTTCAATGACCCACTCAAAAAGGGACAAGTTGATTGGTGCGTAAACAGTTTCGCTTTCCTCAAAATTCGTTTCAAACTGTATTTTTTTGGAACTTCTTGATTTAAGATAATTAAGCGTATTCAATAAAACAGGAACGATATTTTTATGTTTGAGTGAAGGCAATGAACCGATTTTTGAGAATCGTTCTGTTATCTTATTTAGTCTGTTTATGTCTTTTTCAATTTCTCCAATAATTGTCTGATCATCAAGTTTTAACCTGAGCAATTCGAGGTTTGCCATCAATGAGCTTGTTGGAGTCCCCAGCTGATGTGCGGTTTCTTTTGACATGCCGACCCATACCTGATTTTGTTCAGCTTTGCGGGAAGAACTGAATGCATAATAAGCAATTAATAAAAAGAGAGCCACAACACCTAATTGGATAATTGGAAAGTAGAACAGCTGGGTAAGCAAAGTGGAATTTTTGTAATAAATATATTGTTTTTCTCCACTTGGAAGTTCAATAGTGATGGGCTCATTTTCATTTTTCATCTCCTGTACCAACTCCTGCATATTCCCATCTTCTTTGTATTTATCTTTTATGTTTCTGGATGAAAGAACACTGTCCTGAGAATCTGCCCAAACCATAGGAACAGTCTCGTTGCTTGAAATAACCTTTAAACTAAGTCGATAATCCTCATCGAGGTTTTGTGACTGAGCAATTTTTCTCATGCCCATCGCCCATAATTCAACTTTTTTCCGTTCCTCTTCAGCAAGTTTGTTTGTCAGGGTGTTGGTAAACCAAAAAGAACCAATTGCTATAAGAAGAGCAGCTATAAGCAGTGAAAGTTTCCACCATTGTTTTTTTGAGTAAATATTCATTTTAGACGTGATTTATTGTTCTATTGTTGCATTGTTTTATTGTGATTCGATTGTTCCGTATTCCCGGTCTTGGGTTAAAGTTCAGTTGCTATTTGATGGTTATAAAATTATTACTTTGTATGCATTGGTGCGTAGTACCTGCCACTGCCACTGCAACTCTCTATTGTATCAATTCTATTTAATAAAGCCTGGCCGTTTGCTTAATCATTTTAATGTATCTTTATCCCATTCTATTTTAAACTTGGTTGAATCCTGAATATCCTTCTTCGGCTTCAGCTCTTTTTCCTCCTTTTTTTCAGCATCTGAATCTTCCCACCGGATATCAAACTCATCGTTTCGTATCTTATCTGAATCCTTCTCATTAAAAGCAGAATCTTTCTTAAAAAATCCAAACTCTTCGTTAAAGATTTGTTTTAAGTTATCTTTTTCATCCTTAATGTCCTGTCTGATTTTCTCTTTGACACCCTTCTTATCGTATTTAATTGTACTTTCCGTTGAATCTCCTTCCATCAGCAAGTACAATCTTGTATTGCCTACTCCGTCATCTTCAATAATGCCGTGTTCATTAACGCTCTTTTTGGCTTTTCGGGAAAGAATTTCCGACAGCAATAAATTCATATTGTAAGAATAAGAGCCGTCAAAATTGTGATACCCGGAAATTGTAAGCCCTAATGCCGACGAATGTATATCCATTTTCGGAATATTGATCTTCTCATCTTCAATTGTAATACGATTTGAAAACTCTGAAAATTGAACATCTTTCAACTCAGAAACACTTATAAATCTTGACAATTCCTGGAGAGGTTCAAACTGAGTTAATTCGCCGTTATGAATTTTGAAATCACTTACATTTTCTATTGATTCAGGATAAACCTTTAAGGTAGAGTCTGTTAGAGTGCTTAAATAAAACTCGCCCGTTAAGTCACCTCCAATATTTTGAGATTGAATGTAATCCTGCCCGAAATTGTTAAAAACCTCAAAACCCTTTTTGATATCTACTTTATTCAGGTAAAAACGCCCGTCAATTTGAAAATTATCTTCCGGCGCTTCACTGAGCTTTCCGTTAATACGCCCGCTTCCGCCAAGGGTATTAAAAGAGAGTGAGCCAAACTGAATAAAATCTGGATGTAATTTAATGTTCCCTTTAATGTTTCTGATATGGTGTTTTTTATGATAAAAGTTTTCAACTGATACATTAATGTCAGAAGTGAGTTTATCCAGAATATTAAAGGATTTTTGGCCGGAGTCACGTTTTTTTATTAGCTCATCCAGCCGGAGATTTTCAGATTGAATTTTTCCCTTGACTGCAAGGGGAGAATCATCAGAAGGAGAATAAAAATTATCAATCCTCCCGGAAAACTTAAAGTCGCTGGAGCCGTTTAATGTAAAATCAACAGTGTTGCAGTAAAATGAACGGTCTATGTATGCAAATCCGTTTAGGCTCTGAACCTGAAAGTCCTTTGTGTTAAAACTTACATCATTAAAATTTAAATCGGCGGTCAATTTTTTCTGTGAAATGAGGGCTTCAATATTTTTTAGCTTTTTAAAAGAAGAGTTTAAATGTAGTTGTGATGAAATATAACCATCCTGATCGTTAATGTTCAGACTGTCAGAAATCCATTCCATATCATTTAAACCTATATTTAAGTTTAGGTTTGCTTCTAACCGGGGAGATTTAAAATTTTTGATCGAAAAATTGCCCTTGAGTGCACTTTTCTTATAGCCTGCTTTGATGTTACTTAATTTAAGAAAAGAAGACCTGGGCTTTTTAAAAATTCCATTGGTATAGTATATTGATGCACTGACATCTGAAAGCTCGGATTCATCAAAATTTTTAAATCTGAATTTCCCGTTTCTTATCTTAAGGTCGGTTTCAATTTCCGGTTGCTGATCTTTAACCTTTCCTTCAACTGAAGCTAAAATATCTACTCTTCCTGAAGATATTGTGAAGTCTTTCATCTTTTGTTGTACATCCCAGGGAACGTTGATTTTAAGTTTTGAAATGCTAAGGTTTTTTCCCTGGCAGGTTAAATCTATGTGCTGATTTTTTCGGTTTAATTTACCGTTTACTCCTACAGGCATTCCTTCTATCCGGAAATAACCCTCTTCAACTTCATATTTATCAGGAGAAACAAAAACGTCCGAATCTATTGAAATTGTTTTTCTGTATAGATACCGAAAATCATTTGCCACCAGGGATTCAACTTCCGTTTCAGCTTCTATGTCAACAGAAAATGCTTTGGATGCTAAATTACCTTTTAAAATGGCTTGTGGGCTGTATCCTTCCAGCTTGAACCCTTTACTATTATTTTCAATAATATAATTTAAGTCAGTTATCTTCAAGTGATTAATGTCCATTTTAAAATTGCCGGAGCTTTTTTCTTCAATATTTACCTCTGGCTTTTTGCCAGCATTATATTTGATATCGCAATTTTTTGCATGAACCCGGTTAATTGAATAATTCTTTAAAAAAATGTCTATAATGTCAAACTGTAAAAAAAGATTTTCAACCGTGATTAAAAGGGATGTGTCGCTGTTGGCATCCCGGGTTGATAGCTGAACATCATCAATCACAAGTGAAGCATTCGGGAATTTTTTGAGCAGCGATAAATTCACGTCGCCGGTTTGAATGTCAGTTTCTATCCGTTTATTGACTTCTTTCAGAAAAATTTTGGAAACTTCATCCTCATAAATGAAAGAAATAGACAGTGCAATAACCACAATGATAAAAACGGCAAAAAACAGACCGCTAATGATGGATTTTATAATTCTCATGAGCTTAATAGCTTTGCTTTATAATGAAACTCAATCTCAACAAAGATAACAACGAAAATTGTAACAAAACGTTGCGCAAAGATAGTCCTCTGTTTTCAAAAGATATGCACATACATTTCTGTTTTCGTCAAACAACAAATAAATTTTCTCTCATTTCCCTCGAAATATTAAACAGCCAAATATAATTAGATATTGCTCAATTCAGGATGGTTCATTTTTATTATTTTTATCATCAAAAATGGAAAATCCTCATCCACAACCAAGGGGGGTAAAGAACGGAGAAGGATTCGAACGCTCCTTTCTATAGCAATAGGACGATAAAATAATGAAACAATGTAACAATTGAACAATAAAACAGTAGAACAATAAAATATTATTCAAATGAACGTTATTGACCTGGTATTTTTAATTCTTTTGTTATGGAGCGCCTACAAAGGATTCAGAAAGGGATTTATCCTTCAGCTCTCTACCCTGGCTGCCCTTCTGCTCGGCATCTTTGGCGCTATTAAATTTTCGGATTTTACCGCAACCCTGCTCACGGAAAATTTTGAGATTTCAAATCAATACATTCACATTATTGCTTTTGCCGTAACGTTCATTGTGATTGTCATTGCTGTGCATTTAATAGCTAAATTAATCGAAAAGCTCATTCAGGCAATTGCCCTGGGTTTTATAAATCGCCTGCTGGGAGTTGTTTTTGGTGTAGCTAAAGTTGCCTTTATTATCAGTATCATCCTGGTGTTGGTGAATAAGGCAAATGACAAATACAATTTTCTCCCTGAAGAAAACACCGAAAAATCACTCCTTTATCAACCCCT
>JBNJFT010000041.1:0-13456 GCA_051747065.1 Bacteroidota bacterium
TAGGTCATGGGGCAATACATACAGGTCAATTCCAAACACAATCAATGATGGTACTGTTGGCGATAAAGGAGTTCATTCGACAATCAACGATTTATACAAATGGGATCAGGCCTTATATGGAGAAGAACTTCTTTCTGAAGAAAATAAAGAAAAAGCTTTTGAACCTGTTACCCTGAAAAATGGTTATCAATATCCTTATGGTTTTGGCTTCAGGATCAAAACGATTGACTCTTCAAAAGTTGTTTATCACTATGGAAAATGGAACGGTTTTAGAACGGGTTTGGTTCGCTTTATCGAAGATTCTACCACAGTTGTAATACTAAATCATACGAATAGGCCGGGTAATAGTAAAATCACAAGTAATATAGAAGATATTCTTAACTCTGAACGTTCATAATAATTAGGTTCATTCAGAAGTAGAGGTTAAATTAAAATGGCCATCTGTTAGCTGCTGAGTAGTCAGTAGATGGTAGATGGTAGATAGTAGATAGTAGATCGACAACCAGGCGCATTCTTAAGTAAGCAACCTGTTGAATTGCAGGAAGTTATCGAGAAAATTAAGCAAAGCGAGACCCCAATAATGCAAAAGTGATTAAAAAGCAGGGTAATATTTTAAATAGATTTATAAAACGCTCATTCTTTATAATTAACACATTAAAATATCAGATGCATTTTTTTTATATTTCATTGATAGTTAGCTATATCGTATTCCGCCTGCCTGGCAGGTAGGCATTCTTCATTCTGCCCGCCTGCCGGCCGGCAGGTATTCTTTGTAGCTATTTGCCACTACTCCTGAAAATGCCTATTGAGATAAATATGGCTTCGAAAACATTCAAAATTAAAAAAAAGCTGGGTTATCGCAGAAATAGATTTATGGAATAGAGAGCCCCTCAATTTATAACTTGAAAGTTCTCACGTTCACTATTTTTAATACCATTCATTTAAATTATTCATAAAAGCGTCTTTCCGCCGTTTCTATCTACTTTCTACTATCTACTAACTACTAACTACTTTTTTTTAAATATACCTTCTACTTCTGAATGTACCTACCCTAATTCACTGATTTTTTCAAGCATCTCGCTATCCGCAATTTTTATCTTTCGCCCTTTCAGCTCAATCACATTTTCCTGAGCAAAGGCAGATAATGTTCGGATAGCATTGGAAGTAGTCATGTTTGACAAATTAGCAAGGTCTTCTCTGGATAAATAGACTTTAAGTGTAGTCTGATCGTCCTCGAATCCATAGGTGTCTCTTAAGAAAAGCAATGATTCAGCCAATCTGCCTCGTATATGTTTTTGAGTTAATGTTACCGTACGTGTATTGGAAAAACCGAGTTCAGAGGCTAAAAACTGAATGATTTTCATCGCAAATTTTCCGTTGTTCTCAATCGTATCAAACAGGCATTTCTTTTCTATGGTAAATATTTCTGACTGTTCGATAGCTTCAGCAGTAGCAAGGTAATTTTGCTTTGCGAATAATGCCCGGAAACCGATAAAACCATTTGGCTTTGCCATGCGGACAATCTGTTCTCTTCCTCCTACACCTTCTTTAAAAATTTTAACTTTCCCTTTTGATAAAAAAATAAGCCCGGTGGGCTTGTCTCCTTCCTTATATACTATTTCTCCTTTTTTGTATGATGAAATCGCACTATTTTCCTTTAACAAAACTTTTTGATCTTCAGTTAAATCATTAAAGACTGTCATTTTGTCTATAACGTGCTTTTCTTCTTTTTTCATTTTATCCATATCAATAGTATAACATATATGTTTTTCAACATGCAAATGTATATAAATTCGTCCTGATTAAAAAATTTTCACCCGACTCTCTTAAAAAACAAGCAAATCGAAAAATGGGCATGCTCGATCAGGCCTCTTTATACCTGGCCCTTATAAGTTTCGTCATTCATTTTCAATCAGGTTGTTAATAATTCCAATAAGCGACTGTGGATTAAAAGGCTTTGTAATAAATTCATTGCACCCTGCTTTCAAGCACTGGTCCTTATCCTCTCCCATTGCATAAGCAGTTTGTGCTATAATTGGAGTAATTGAATCTGTTTGCCTTATTTTACGCGTTACATCAATGCCGCTCATTCCGGGTAACTTAAGATCCATTAAAATAAGGGAATAAGTTTTATTGGTTTGGTAAAATTCAAACCCACTTTCGCCTGTATCTGTGAAATCAACATTTACTTTAGTGGGTTTTAGTATTTCGTGTATATATTCCTGTGTTGTCGGATCATCTTCAACTACCAGTATATGGTGTTTTCTCCAGTTATAATCAAGGTGAGCGTTATCAATAGATGCTGCATAAGTAGTATCCTCAGCTTTTTTATAAGGTAAAGTGAAATAGAAACAGGCGCCCTTGCCTTCTTCAGATTCAAGCCAGATTTCCCCACCGAGCATCCTAACCAGATTCATAGAAATAGAAAGTCCTAAACCGGTGCCGCCGTATTGCCGGGCAGTACCTTCGTCTGCCTGCCTGAAACGCCCAAATATAAAATCTTGTTTATCCTTTGGAATACCAATTCCGGTATCCCTGACAAAAAAGAGCAACTCTTCATCATTTTTTAGTTTATAACCGAACTCAACCTCGCCTTTCTCTGTAAATTTTAAAGAGTTACTTATTAAATTAGTCAAAATTTGCTTCAACCGTGTTTCATCCGAATAAATAATGCTTTCATCAAAATCCATTTCTTTATGGATGAAAATTTTAATTTCATTTTTATCGAGGCCCTGAAGTTCATAATGATAAGTGTTATACAATTCATATAAGACTTGATTCAAATTAAACCTGGTATATTCTACTTTTAACTGGTTAGCCTCGATTTTAGATATATCAACTATATCATTTATGATTTGCAGTAAGTTTTTCGCACGATTGTGAATAATATTCAAAAACTCTTTCTGTTTTTCTCCCGGAAATTTTTTCTCTTTTAGAATTTGTGAAAAACCAAGGATTCCATTCATCGGGGTCCGGATTTCATGGCTCATATTGGCAAGAAAAGCTGTTTTAAGGCGATTGTTCTCTTCTGCTTGCTCTTTGGCTTCAAGCAAATGTGTTTTATACTTTTCTTCCTTAATCATCGAGTGTAATAACGGGGCAAGATAACCAGCCAATTTATTAATGAGCTTCTTATCTTCTTCGCTGTAACCAGCTGGTGTATTAGCCAGGGCAATTTGCCCAATTAACAAATCATCCTGCATCACGGGCACAGCAATAGCCGATTTTATTTTCACATGCCCTTTCGGCACTTTTAACCCTTTATTTTTGTATAACGTTTTCCTTTCTTTTAGGGAATCGCCCCATAAACCACCCCACGAATCTTTTGGGAAAACAACACTTTTACCTTCAACTTCGCACTGATCCCAAATGTCATAGGTCATTGACGGACAAACCAAATCCCCGTTATCATTAATATACCCAAAATATCCATATTCACTGTCAAACTCTTCCCTGAAAATATCCAGCACATTCTTATAAAAGGTTTCATGCCCACTATTAATAAACGTATTGGAAATTTTGCTCTTAATCATTAATTCTCTTTCTTCTTTTTTGCGTCCTGTGATATCGCGGGCAATTTTTAATATTGCTTTTCCTTCATTAAATTCAATAACCTTGTAATTGATTTCCACAGGAATCTTCACTCCATCTTTCGAAATATGTTCAGCTTCATAGGTTCCACTTTCTCTTTCAATCATTTCTTTCAGGCGTTTATCAAACACCTGCCTGCTTTCCGGAGCATGAAAATTCTTTGGCTTCATTGAAAATAGTTCTTCGCGGCTATAACTCAATCTTTCACAGGCAATATCATTTGCTTCGATGATTTTTCCGTCAAAATTGAGAATAAAGATAGCATCCGAAGCGCTGTTAAAAAGCGTGCGAAATTTTTGTTCACTCTCTTTCAGTGCCAGCTCAGCCTGCTTTTTATCAGTTATATCCTGAAATGTACCATGCAGCCGGACGCATTTGCCATCTTTAAACTCCGAATGGCCTTTTGCACGGACATAACGACTGTTGTTCTTTGCAGTAAGAAATTCCAGTTCGAGATCATAATCTTCTCCTTTTTGAATGGCATTATTTACTGCATTTCTGATGAATTCCTTTGATTCACCCGGAAAATAATCAATTGCTTCATCAAGAGTAGGCTCATAATCCATCGACACTTCATGAATGATTTTTGTTGTTCTTGTCCAATAGACCGCGTTTTTGCCGAGATTGATTTCCCAACCTCCAACCTTGGCTAAATCACCGGATTCATTCAACAATTCCTCACTATATTGCAACTTCTGTTTATTCTCTTCTAATGCATTAACTGTTTCCTGCAATTTGGCATTTGCCTCATTCAATTCTTCATTCAAAGTCATGTACTCTTCATTCTGTGTATTAATCTCTTCGTTTTTCTCTTTCAATTCCCGTTGATGCTCAATTTGATCTGAAATGTCATGAACAATCGCTATAATCATTGTTCCTTGTTGCGTTTCATAAGCGCTAAGTGTAATCTGGGTATCAATCAATTCACCATCTTTTGTCTTGTGCTTCCAGTAAAATTGTTGCACTTCACCTTTTAGCGCTTTTTCCAGATGCCTTCTTCCGGCGTTTTTTGATTCATTTCCATCTGGTTGTTTTTCAGGCGACAAATCTATCGAAGGATCTGTTCCTATGAGTTTTCCTTTCTCGTAACCAAACAAGCGTGCTGCTTGCTTATTACAATTCTGAATTCTGTTGTCTTTAATAACAAACAGCCCTTCCCCGGATTGTTCGAAAATTGTCCTGTATTTTTCTTCACTCTCTCTGAGTAATCTTTCCTGGTTTTTCTGCTGAGTGACATCTCTTCCTATAGTTGCTGCTCCTATTATATTTTCCCTTTCATCTTTTATTGGGGAAACTGACAATGAAATATCCAGTATTTTACCCGATTTTGTTTTTCTGGTAGTCTCAAAATGGCTGAGGCCCTCTCCCTGAAAAACTTTATCCAGGTAATTATCTATTTCTCCCTCACGTGTTTCAGGTAGTAAGAAACCGGGGCCTCTTCCAATAACCTCTTCAGCTTTATAACCATAAATGTTTTCTGCACCGGTATTCCATGAGGTTATTTTCTTGTCCTTTGAAACACTTATTATAGCATCATCGGAAGAATTTACAATAGCGTTGAGCTGGCGGCTGATTTTTTCTTTTTCTTTATGGTCCGTAATGTCTGTAATGGCAACCCGGATACTCTCATACTTTTCAGTATCTTTATCAACCTCACTGTCTTCTGTTTTTACAGGAATGCTGTTCATGTTCACATAAAATGAATCGCCTGAGGGCTTTTTCAGTAATAGCTCGCAGGATTTGCTCTCTCCACTACGAAGAACCTCCTTCAGATGAAAATAAAATGTATCCTGCGATTCGGGGTAAATAAATTTCGTGAAGGGAGTATCGGTTATTGTTTCTTCCTCAACCTCAAGCATCTGTTTTCCGGTAGTATTGGCCTGAACTATTTGGAAATCATTACGGATAATGAAATAACCGACAGGGGCATTATCAAAAAGGTCAGAAAACCTGTTGCGGGAGATTTCAAGCTCATTTTGAATTCTCTTAAGCTCTTCGTTTTGCTGCTCAAGTTCAATCTGATGTACATTAAGTTCTTCAATCAGCGATTCCATATCTTTGTTGTAAAGTGAAGGATCCTGCACTCCCTTTTGCTTCAGTATATGTTCCGCCTTCTTTCTTAGTTTTGCAGTTTTTTCTTCGTAATTTTGTCCCATAATAAGGCATTCATTTTGAGTGAATTACAACTTAAATCATTTGTTATATGTATTGCCTGATTTGTCTTTTTTATTAGTAACATCTTCAACTTTTTCTACCGCGAACTCAAACTTTCCGTCTTTGTCATAAACCGGTTTTATTGAGACTCGCAGATGTTTCTTCAGGTGAGGCTCCCAATATTCATTTGTTAAATGTTTTCTTTTGGCCAATCCTTTGCATGTTACACAGCGATTTGGTGGGGTTTTTGTTCCATGCATAACCTGAAAGGATTTCTTATCCTTTAGTTCCGCCTCATTGCTCTCTACAATATCAAGAAACGCTTTATTATACTGAATGATATTGTATTCCTCATCCAACAGTATGATCCCTTCATCAATTACTTGAACCGTATGTTCCCAGAATTTCATACGCTTTTCGGATTGCAGCTTTTCCGTTACATTTCTTACAAATCCGACAAAAGCTTTTATCTGATTATTTGAATCTCTAAGGCTAAAGGCACTTGTTTCTCCGAAAAAAACACTTCCATCCTTCTTTTTGTAAGCAATAAGCTTAATGAAACCGCCATCTTTATTTTTATTTTTCAAATATTCCCCCATCTCTCTGTAGTCTGTATCATCGGCATAAAGATAGGCTGTATTTCTATTTTTTATTTCATCTAATTTATATCCAAATAGTTTTTCCATTGCCGGATTCGCATCTATAATCTTTCTGTTTTTATCTGCTACCAGAATAGCATCTCTGTTGCTGTTGAAAAGGCTCCTGTATTTCTCTTCACTTTCTTTGATAGCAATCTCTGCTTCTTTTTCTTCTGTAATATCTTCCAGAATAAACACTACGCCATTAACCTCACCTTGTTGGCTGTACATTGGGGATCCGCTCATCGACAAAAGCCGTTTTTTCTTGTTTGGAACTTTGATGTAATGCTGGTAATTGTAAATTGGTTTTTGTTCATTCATCACCAGGCTAAAAGGCAATTTTTCCGCGGGAATGTTATTTCCGTCTAAATCGGTAATCTCCCATTTTACATCGTCAAAGTTTCTTTCCTTAATTTGTTGTTGAGTGATTCCAAACAATTCTTCCGCCTTTTTATTGGCAAAAGTGATCTTACCCTCTTCATCAACAATAGTGCTTGCAACCGGATTATACTCCAACGTATTATAGATCAATTCGTAGGTTTTATCTCTTTCCGTTTCGAATTGTTTCAGCCTTGAAATATCTATAAGAGTAATAATCACTCCATCCACAGCATATTCCTCCGTACGGTAGGGAACAATTCGTACCAGGTACCATGTTCCGTCTTTAACTTTGATTTCTGACTCTTTTGCCTGCAGTGTATCAAGTACTTCTTTTATATCATTTACAAAATCAGGATAAATATGATCGAGAGAAATCTGCTCTATGGGGCGCCCGATATCCGATTCCCTGATATTCGTAATTTGTTCGGCAATTTCCGTCACTTTTCTTATTGAAAGCCGGCTATCAACAAACAATGTTCCTATATTCGTATTCTTCAGGAGATTGTTCATGTCGTTGTTCAGCTGTGTAAGCTCTTCAATCTTTTGCTGATGTTCGGCATTTACCGTATGCAATTCTTCATTCACACTTTGCAGCTCCTCGTTGGTGCTTTGCAATTCCTCGTTAGATGCAACGAGCTCTTCATTAGAGGATTGCAACTCCTCGTTTGATGTTTCCAGTTCCTCAACAGTAGCCTGAAGGTTTTCTTTAGTGTACTGCAGTTCTTTTTCAAGTTCACTGATCCGCTCCTGGTACTGGCTGTCGGCATCAATTGTCTCAACCTCCTTCATTTCTACCGATGATTCCTTTTCCCTGCCTTTCTCCCGGAAACTAAGCAAGAAATAAATCTCTTTCGTTTTTTTATCCTCCAGCATCCGTCCTGAAATGGTTATTTCCTTACTATCGGACTCCTGCATTCTGATATTTTCATAAGCTACCTCCTGTTGGTTTTTTCGCGCTCTCCGTAAAAGACTGCTTACCATTGTGCCCACTTCAGCAGGCAGCATTTTTAATATATTCAGGCTAACCTGCCCAACCGGGATGCTCAGGTATTTATTCACATCATTAATTGTATGAACGATGTTGTAATTTTCGTCTATGATAACCGAAGGAGGCACAAAATCGCTAAGGATATCATCAAAAATACTATCAAGTCTTGGCACCTGTGTTCTTACCCGGTTATGATAAGTGCCCACATTTTTCAACTCTCTTTGTTTTTTCTGAACCGGCGGAACCCGGAAAACTTCATTAACCGGCGGTTTATATCCCGCTTTATACTTATATATTTTTGCTTTGGTATCTATTGTATTGAAACCATTGGACATATCACCAACAGATTCGCTGCTTCCGAGAAACAAGTATCCCTCCTTATTAAGGGAAAAATAAAACATAGAAAGGATCTTTTGCTGAACTTCGGCATTCATGTATATCAACATATTCCGGCAGGATATAAGATCCATTTTTGAAAATGGCGGGTCTCTGAGTATATTATGTGAAGCAAAAACCACCATATTGCGAATGTTTTCATTGACCTTATATCCATCCGGTTTTTTGGTAAAAAACCTACTCAATCGTTCTGCTGAAACATCTGAAACAATACTTTCCGGGTAAAGGCCAACTCCTGCAAATTCAACAGAGTCCTTATCAATGTCCGTGGCAAAAAGTTTTACTTCCCGGTTAATGTTATTTTCTTCCATAAACTCCTTAAACAGAATAGCCAGTGAATAAGCTTCTTCTCCTGTTGAGCCGCCAACGCACCAAACACGCAAAGGCTCTCTGCTTTCATCGTTTTTTAATAATTCAGGGATCACACTTTCCTTCAACCGGGCAAAAGCTTCATCATCTCTAAAAAAACGGGTAACACCAATGAGTAATTCTTTATACAGGATATTCACTTCACGTTTATTCGTGGCAAGAAATTCCACATAATCTTCGATCTTATCATAGCGGTTAATACTGATTCGCTTCTCCAGTCTCCGTGTAATCGTGCTTTCTTTATAATTTGAAAAATCCACCCCGGCCACATCCCGTATAATCATTATTACCTTTGAGAGATAATCCTCTTCTCCGGAAATCTGTTGCTCTATCTTTTCAGTCTTCTGTATAAAGGGATGTTTCACATAATTAATAAGCGCTTCAGGCATTTCACCGGGGGCGAGTATATAATCCACCATACCTGTTGAAATAGAACTCCGCGGCATTCCATCAAACTTTGCAGTACGGTCATCCTGGCTGATCACCATTCCTCCGTTTTCTTTAATTGCCCGGATACCTAAAGTTCCATCGCTGCCTGTACCGGACAAAATTACTCCTATAGCATTTTTTCCCTGATCTTTAGAAAGTGACCTCATGAAAATATCAATAGGCATATTCATCGCCCGGGAATGATCTTGATCGGTAAGAAACAGTTTTCCCCGGAAAATGGTCATGTTCTTACGGGGAGTTATTAAGTAAACATGGTTGGGTTCTACTTCCACACCGTCATATACCCGATGAACCTCCATTTTGGTATATCTTCCCAGTAATTCATCCATCAGGCTTTTGTAATCGGGAGATAAGTGTTGAACAACAACAAAGGCAACACCGGGATTCTCAGGCATGTTTTTGAAAAATTCCTGCAATGGCTCAAGCCCTCCGGCGGAAGCTCCTATTCCAACAACCGTAAAGTCCAGGCTGCTTTCAGTAGCTTCAGGCAGGGAATTTGTTTCAGACACTTTCTTTTTGTTTGAAACCTGTTGATTAGCCTGTTGTTTGTTCATTTTTATTAAGAGAAAGTTTAATCAATTAATATACGTATAGAAAATGCTATTAACAATATATTCTTTCTTATTATTCAGTAAGAATTTACGACTTTTAACGTAAGAATTTTCTTACGGACAAATACGGTTAAAATTATGCGATGACAGGAAAGCCAGAGGAAGAAAATGAAATCTTCGTCGACAAAAGGCAATGAATGGAACACGGATGACACGGATTGAGCGGATCCGTCAAAAGCCGGACACAGTAAACGCGGATTTATTTATCAAAATAAATAATCCCCTTAAGATTAGTTTTACAAATCGTTCAAAATAAGCACAATAAATGCAATTTATTCAAATAAGGGAATAAAATAAAAAACGGTATTCTAAACAAATCCAAACTTATATGAACTTAAATTCCTTATGTGGTTCAAAAAAAACCATATTCAAATGAAATCAATAATGTCGGGGTTGTGATTTCATCTCTATTGAATCAAAGAGCCGTAGGCTCGACATTATAGAATTAGCCGAAAAAAATATATACCTTCAGATGAAACCAATATCCACAAGATGTATACAAAAGGAGTACAAATAGAACGCTCCTGTTTGAAATATTAACAACAATAAAACAATAAAACAATTCAACAATAGAACAATAGATCTATATTAAATCATGTTCCATGGCATAGCGGATGAGTTCGGAATTATTCCTCAAACCGAGCTTATTCAGAATTCTTCTGCGGTAAGTACTGATAGTTTTTACACTTAGAGATAATTCCTCACCAATAGTTGTCAGGGATTTTCCTTTCACTATTTCGCGCATCACCTCATATTCTCTGTCTGTAAGTTTACTGTGAGACACAGCGGGCTTGTCTCCATCTACATAATTAGCTAATTCCTCGGCAAGTTCTGCATTGATATATTTCTTTCCCCTGACAACTTGTCTCACAGCCATAATAAGCTCATCAGGGGCGCTTTCTTTTGTCAGGTAACCGGAAGCACCCGATTTCATAACACGCAACGCATATTGTTCAGGCGGGTGCATACTCAGAATAAGAACAGGAAGATCTTTATCAATTTCTTTTAGCTGTTTTAGTGCATCAACTCCGCTTCTGCCGGGCAATGATATATCAAGCACAATTACATCGAAATGTTCATTCTTTAGCAGACCAAACATTGCCGAAGTACTGCCTGCCTCTCCGGAAACAGTGATATCGGTTGTATCTTCCAACATCTGTTTCAGTCCTTTTCTAACAATCGTATGATCATCGACCAGGCAAACCTTTATCATTGTTCATTGGGTATTTTAACATTAACAACTGTTCCATTTCCGGAATCTTCAATCTTAAATTCACCGTCCATAAGGCGGACACGCTCTTCTATGCCCATAAGGCCAAACGAATTGTTCTTTTGAGCCTCGCTCTTTCCAATACCTTTGCCATCATCCACAATTTTCAAAAGAATAAATTCCAGCTCTGTTCTCAAAATAACTTCTATAGATTCAGCTTCGGCGTGCTTATATACATTGGTCAGGCATTCCTGAATAATCCTATAGATATGAATAGCAGAATCTTTAGGCAAATAAGGCTCCTCCTCAGGGATGTCAGTCTCGCAAGTAATGCCACTTCGTTTTTCGAAGTTCCGAATATACCATTCAATAGCCGAAATCAAACCCATATCATCTATCAACTGAGGCCTTAATTCGCTGGAAAGGTTTTTCGTTTTTGCCAGAGCATTATGTGTAATTTGATTCAACTCCTGAATTTTGGAAAATAAATTCCGGTCAGTTCTCGGCACCTGCTTTTTCATCATAGCCAGGCCCATATTGATTGCTGTCAGATTTTGGCCCAATTCATCGTGTATTTCACGAGCAATGTAGCTTCGCTCTTTTTCCAACATATCATGCTGGTGTTTCGAAAGAATTTGCAGCCGATTTCGGGATTCTTCCAGAAGCTTCTGATTCTCCATAATATCGGTAACATCTGACAACACCGCATAGTAACCCTCAACCTTTCCATTTTGGCCATATTCAGGGATCAGGGTTCCTTTCATATAGGAATTAAAGCCAGCGGGATATCTGAAAAATTCTGTGTAATGAACGGCCTCTCCCTTCAAAACACGATCTATATGAGGCTTGGCTTTATTATAGGTTTCCTGGCCAATGACCTCATTCAACCTTTTTCCTAAAATATCTTCTTCTGTCTTGTCAAAGCGTGTAAGGTAGGTTTGATTCACAAATCTATAGATCAAATTTTTATCCACATAGGACACAAACTGGGGAAGCGCATTGACAATCTTCCTGAATTTTCTTTCGCTTCTCTTAAGGGCTGCCCTGGCCTCAACGCGGTCAGTGATGTCATGAATAATTGAATAAATAACCTTTTTCCCATCAATTTCGAGTGGTGTGGAATGCGCTTCCACATACCTCATATCCCCGTTTGCCAGTGTATGTTGAAAATTAAAGTAATTCTTGTTCCTGAAATAAGCCTGCTTCAGCTTCTGTTTCACTTCTTCTTCCGATAGTTGATTGATCTCCTGTATCTTTTTTGACCTCAGGTTTTCATAGCCATAAAACTCCTCTGCACTTCTATTTCCATCAATTATATTTCCGGTTTGTGGATCTATCAGTAATTTAATGGCAGTACTCTCGTAAAAAAATGTGCGAAATTTTCTCTCGCTTTGTTTCAGTTGTTCTTCTGCTTGTTTCCGCTCAGTAATATTTTTTGCTATTACAAGAACCCCGGTAATTTCACTATTTTCTTCTACGGGATAAGCCCTTATTGAAAAAACACCTTCTTCAAAAGCAAGTTCTGCCTTTTCTGTATTTCCGGTATTCAATGCTTTTTTAGCCGGGCAATCTGAGCAAGGAGAATCATACCCATGCCATAATTTATAACAATATTCCCCCTTTGCTTCTTGCTCTTCTTTAGCAATTATATCAAGAGCCGCCTGGTTGGTCCATTGTAACTTTAGTTCTTTATCCAGAAAAATCAACTTATCCTGCATTGCATGTAAAATAAGAGATTTTTCCCTTTCTGAACGCTCTATCCTTTCTTTCGATTTCTTACGTTCGGTGATATCAATACAAGATCCAATATAACCTGTGAAATTTTTCAAATCATCATACATTGGGGTTCCAATATCGTAAAACCAGCGGTACTCATTATCTTTGTTTTGCAATCTATATTCAAGTTCAAAGCTTTCCCGTTTTTCAAAGGCTTCAAGGTAATCGTTTATGGTACTTTCCTTATCATCCGGATGTAACCCTTCTGTCCATCCCATTCCATATTCCTCGTCTAACGTTCTTCCCCTGTATTTCAGCCACCTTTCATTAAAATACGTACATTGTCCGCTATTATCGGACATCCATATTAAAACCGGAGCATAATCGGCTAATTTTCTGAACTTCTCTGTATTGATCTTTGCCTTATTTTCAGCATTTTTCCGTTGTTCAACTTCCTCCTCAAGCTGTTTATTCTTATTTTCGAGCTCAGCTTTAGCCGAATAAAGGGCTTTAAGGATCGGCCTGACATTAAGTACTCCAATAAACATAAGTAAAGAAACAGCCAATGCTATAATTTCTGCGGAAAGGCTAATAGAGGCAGTATTTCCTAATACAACTAGTTCATAAAATGAAACTATCCGCCTTGCAGCCATAAGTCCGACTGCAAGTGCTAAAAAAACCCATGCCCAATAATATCTCGTAGTTTTTATTATTCGTAAGGCAAGAAAAGCTGTTAATGCCTGTAAACAGATGGAGAAACCCAATATTATTCCTATCGCAATCATAATTAGGTGATTAAATTAATTGAACGCGGATGACACGGATTAAGCGGATAAACGCTGATTATTAAATATATAAATCCATATACAAAGTTAACCGGAAAAAGATAGAATATAAAATCTTTTATCTATGATAAATAGTTTCTAACCAAATTAATTATAAATGCTATCTT
>JBNJFT010000041.1:13556-16170 GCA_051747065.1 Bacteroidota bacterium
TATAAATCCATATACAAAGTTAACCGGAAAAAGATAGAATATAAAATCTTTTATCTATGATAAATAGTTTCTAACCAAATTAATTATAAATGCTATCTTCATTTGAATATCTTTTTTTTTTGAACCATATAATAAGTTCATATAAGTTTGGTTTTGCTTAGAATATCGTTTTTTTATTTTATTTCCCCATTTGAATAAAATGTAATCTTAAGAATTAATCCTCGTTGAGTTGCACTGCAACGTCTGTACAACCTGATAGATCGAGGTTATGCTTCTGATTTATAATAACTTAAAACTCGAATTTTAAGGGAATTATTAATTCTGGAAAAAATCCGCGTTTACTGTGTCCGGCTTTTGACGGATCCGCTCAATCTGTGTCATCCGCGTTCTATTCATGTTCTTTTGCCTACAATTTGTTGATGCGGGGTTCAATAATTCAAAGAAAACACTAATCACATGTTTCACTGCACTGTGTCAACTAAACAACTCCAATATCTGTTGTTTCGAGAGGTTCTTTATTGTTTCATTAGATGCTACAAAAGTTTCTGCCAGCCGGGCTTTTTTACCCTGTAATTTTTGTATCTTCTCTTCCACCGTCCCGGCGCTGATAAAACGATATACCATCACATTTTTGTCCTGCCCAATCCGGTGAGCACGGTTAACAGCTTGTTCCTCAACTGCAGGGTTCCACCACGGGTCAAGAATAAGGACGTAATCAGCCGCTGTTAGATTTAATCCAACTCCCCCTGCTTTAATCTGAATAAGAAATATTTTATTGGACGGGCCGTTTTGAAATTCCCCTACAACTTTTTCCCGGTTTTTCGTCTCGCCCGTCAACAATGAATAATTCCAGCTTTCTTTATCAAAATATTCAGCCAGTAGTCTTAAATGTTTTTTATATGATGAAAATACCAACACCTTATGATCTTCGGAGATGATACTCTGTACATACTCTAAAAGTTCTTCAAACTTACCCGAATCACCTGTGTATTCATTATCCACAAGTACAGGATGATTGGCTGCCTGGCGCAAAACACTCAGGCCTTCAAGAATCCGCATCGTTGGTTTCTCTCCGGCTTCCTCTTCAAGGTTTTCTATCAGGCTGTTTCTCACTTTAGACTTCTCTTCTTCATAATAAGCCTTTTGCTCCTCTGTCATTTCACAAAAAATAGTTTGTTCTGTTTTTTCCGGCAATTCTTTTGCTACCTGGTATTTTGTCCGGCGCAAAAGAAATGGAGCAATAATGGACTGCAGCTTCATCTTTTTTCTTTCATTCCCATGTTTTTCAATAGGTTGTATAAACTCATTTCTGAAAAAATTATAATTGCCCAATAATCCATTGTTCAGAAAGTTTAATTGCGCCCAGAGATCGGACAGGGAATTTTCAATAGGAGTTCCGGTCAACACAAACCTGCATTTACTGTTAAGCTGATTAACTGCCTTGTAAGTTTTTGATGATGGATTTTTTATGTGCTGGCTTTCATCTAAAATGACATAATAAAACCGGATTTGATTTAGTTGTTCAAAATCATTTCTCACAATCCCGTAGCTTGTCAGCACAATGTCGTAATCATACAAATCCCTGATATTCTTTGTGCGGTTCATCCCGGTATACTTATAAACAGAAAACTCCGGTGTGAATTTGTGAATTTCATTTTGCCAGTTATGCACAAGAGAGGTTGGCATGATAATCAGGTTAGTTGGAGTTACTTGCCTGCTTTCGGACTCTTCAGAAGTTTGAACTTCCATTTTCTCAAAAAGGTTCAATTGTTTTGCTTTAGTTGCCTCTCTTTCAGATATTTTCTGTTTAGGCACAGTGTTCTTGACCTCCAGAAGCAATGTTAGCATTTGTAACGTTTTCCCCAGCCCCATATCATCAGCCAGGCAACCTCCAAAACGATACCGGTGCAACATACTCATCCATTTGTAGCCCTCTGCCTGATAAGAACGCAAAATGGAAGATGTTTGTGGTGGAACTTCAATATCTTCATTGCCTTTTAGTTGAAAATCATCAAAAAATTGTTTTAATCGTTCCAGATAGTTGTTGTTTATCCTTTCTAAACTATTCTCCAGAATTTTAAAATGATGCTTCTTTAAGCTGATCTTCTCCTGATCAGCAATGCCGAATTTAAAGAGATCTGAATATTTTGTAAACCATTCCCGCGGCAATAGGGCATAAGTTCCATCAGGAAGTTGGATTTCCCTCTTTCCCTCCAGGATATGCCGTTTAAGCTTAATAAAAGGAAATGAAAAACCTCCTATTTTCACAACTGCACGAATATCAAACCAATCATTATCTTCCTGAACCGAAGCATCAATCTCAGGCTCTGCAAAAGTGTATGTCTTGTTAAAACCGTCCTGATTCAGCTCTATCCCACTCTCTTCGATCTGAGATCGCATATTTTGTGCATACCTTAAAAAATTATAGAAATATTCTGTTTTATCATCTTTGTAATTCTCCAGGCCTTCAAATGTGAAATAACTGTTGTCATAATTTTTAAGCCCCAGTTTTTTTAGGCGCTGAATAATTTCATTTTCCCAGCTTCTGTCCCTTTCAATTTTGGAAAACCGGTATTCCCCGTTTTCAGTATTCAGATGAACGATGTTCGACTGC
>JBNJFT010000042.1:0-16128 GCA_051747065.1 Bacteroidota bacterium
GATGCACCAGTCTTTGAAGTTGCTGATTATGGAGTTGTTGGAGATGCTTTTGAGGTTATGCCTAAACTGATTGAAGCTGCTAAGAAGGCTAAATCATAAATATTTTCTATGAAATGTTTAAGGCAACAGTTTTCCCTGTTGCCTTTCCTAAATATATAAACTATGATAAAGCAAATTATCTTTAGTATTGCCTTATTAATAACCTTAGGCGTTTTTGCTTATACTGTTTTTAGGCTTATACGTTTGTTTAAGCTTACAAGAGGTGGCTTCCCGGTGAAAAATCTGGGCGAACGCTTCCGGATTATGATGGATGTTGCAATTGGGCAAACAAAAATATTTCGTTTTCCAATTGTAGGTGCATTACATGCCCTTGTCTTTTGGGGTTTCATTGTAATTCTGGTTGGAAGTATTGAAATGGTTATTGATGGGCTTCTCGGTACTGAACGAATTTTTCATGGACTAGGAGTTGTTTATGATATTATCATCGGAGCTGGCGACATATTTGCCCTGATCATTGCAGTAGCTATTATCGTATTCTTAATAAGAAGATTCTTTCTTCACGTTAAGAGATTTCAAGGCATTGAAATGAAACATAGCTCGCATTTGGACGCAAACTTTGCCTTGGCACTTATTCTGCTTTTAATGATTTCCCTCCTGGGAATGAATACTTTTTACTTACAACATGCTATTAGCACGGGTAGTGAGATACGAGGGGTTTTCCCTGTGAGTCAGTATTTTGCTTCCATGTTTTCTGATATGGCGGTTCATCAACTACATATTTATCATGAAGTGAATTGGTGGGTACACATTCTCTTGATTTTCTTTTTCGCTAACTATCTCCCATATTCAAAGCACTTTCATGTGTTTATGTCTGTTCCCAATGTTTTCCTTAGTAGGCTTGAACCACTTGGTAAACTGGATACCATGGAGAATGTTAAAAAAGAAGTACAGATGATGATGGATCCAAACGCTTCTTTCGAAGAAAATGAAGAAGAGGGTGAAGCTGTCCGTTTTGGAGTGATGGATGTGGAAGATGTAGTGTGGAAAAATTATTTCGATTCGCTTTCCTGTACACAATGTGGGCGGTGTACCTCTGTATGCCCTGCAAATATTACAGGAAAGAAACTATCTCCAAGAAAAATTATAATGGATGTCAGGGAGAGAATGAAGGAAAAAGGCCCAAAAATGCTGAAAGAAGGCAAGGATTATTCAGATAACAAAGCTTTACTAAGAGATTATATTTCCGAGGAGGAACTCTGGGCATGTACTACTTGCAATGCTTGTGCTCAGGAATGCCCGATTAATATAAATCAGCCTACACTCATTGTTGAAATGAGAAGATACCTTGTCATGGAAGAAGCATCAGGCCCGGGTGAAATTAATGCAATATTTTCAAATATCGAAAATAATGGAGCTCCCTGGCAATATGCCCAGGAAGACCGTATGCAATGGGCAGAGGAACTATATATAAATGAATAACGGAAGAGCTATTATTGATATAAATAAATAACATTATGTCAGAAGGAAAACATAAAATTGAAGTTCCGGTAATGGCCGACCTTTTTGAAAAAGGCGAAAAACCTGAGTATTTGGTATGGGTTGGTAGTGCCGGCGCTTTTGACGACAGGTATAAAAAAGTCACAAGGTCGTTCATAAAGATTCTTACTCACTTAAATATAAGTTATGCTGTGTTGGGTATTGAAGAATCTTCCAGTGGTGATGTGGCAAGAAGAGCAGGAAATGAAATGCTTTTTCAAATGCAGGCCATGTCGAACATTGAGATTCTGAACAGCTATGAGGTTAAGAAAATCATAACCTGCGACCCGCATGCATACAATACTTTCAAGAATGAATATCCCGACTTTGGTGGAAAATACGAAGTATGGCATCATACCCAGTTTTTGCAAAAACTTATTAAGGATGGAGTGCTTAAACTAGATACAGATCTTTTCAGGGAGAAAACATTGACTTTTCATGATCCTTGTTATTTGGGTCGTGCAAATAATGAATATGAAGCTCCGCGTAAGGTTTTAAAAGCAATACCTTCAAAAAAGGTTGAGATGGAACGCAATAAAAGCTTCGCTTTATGTTGCGGTGCTGGTGGCGGACAAATGTTTAAGGAAGCCGAAAAGGGAGATAAAGAAGTTTTTATTGAACGCACAGAAGAAGCCCTGGAGACCAATGCTGATATCATTGTTACTGCATGCCCTTATTGCATGGTAATGATGACTGATGGACTGAAGTATAAGAATAAAGAAGAAACGATAAAAAATTACGATGTAGCTGAGATTATTGAACAATCCTTAGAACTATAAATTAAATAAGACTATATATGGAAAAGAAAGAATTGAACATACAAGGCGGAGAATTTCTTGTTAAAGAAACAGATGCCGAAGAAATTTTTATTCCCGAAGAATTTGACGAAGAACAACAGATGATAGGAGAGACGTGTCAGGATTTTCTCGATACTGAAGTGCTTCCTAACCTTGATAGAATAGACAATAAAGAAGAAGGACTAATGGAAAGCACTCTGAAAAAAGCCGGTGAGTTGGGTCTTCTTGGGATATCTATTCCTGAAGAATACGAAGGTTTTGGGCAGTCCTTCCTAACATCTATGCTTGCTGCTGAAGTCCTTGGCGCAGGATATTCTTTTTCTGTTGCTTACTCTGCTCATACAGGGATTGGAACTTTGCCTATCGTTTATTACGGAAATGAAGAACAAAAACAGAAATATCTACCAAAGTTAGCCACGGGCGAGTACACAGCAGCTTTTGCCCTGACTGAACCAGGGGCCGGTTCCGATGCTAATGCAGGAAAAACAAAAGCCGTGCCTTCTGAAGATGGAAAACATTATATTCTGAATGGCCAGAAAATGTGGATTACAAATGGAGGCTTTGCTGATGTTCAGGTGGTTTTTGCGAAAGTTGAGAACGACAGGATTCTTAGTGCATTTATTGTAGAAAAAGATTCCGAGGGTGTTGTTATTAATCCTGAAGAGCCTAAGATGGGAATTAAAGGTTCTTCTACTGTTCAGATCTTTTATAATGATGTGAAAGTGCCTGCTGAAAATATGCTGGGCAAGCGAGGTGAAGGATTCAGAATTGCACTGAATATTCTCCACATGGGCCGGATAAAACTCGGAGGAAATGTGATTGGCGCAGCAAAGATTGCAGTAGATAATTCTGTAAATTATGCCAATGAAAGAAAGCAATTTGGAAAACTTATTTCTGAGTTCGGAACCATTAAACATAAACTTGGCGAACAGGCAGTAAAGACTTTTGCAACTGAATCTGCAGTCTACAGAATTAGTAAGAACATTGACGAAGCAATGGAAAAATATCTGGCAGAAGGCGGTGAATACGGAAAAGCATGTATCGACAGCTTTCTTCAATATGAAGCAGAGGATGCGATGATGAAAGTATTTAGTTCCGAATCTCTTGACTACATTGTGGATGAGTCTGTACAAATTATGGGAGGAATGGGTTTCTCCAGTGAAATGCCCGCAGATAGGGCATATAGAGACTCCCGGATTAACAGGATTTTTGAAGGAACGAACGAAATTAATCGGCTTTGGAATACGGATACGATATTTAAGCGAGGCAGAAAAGGCAAAATAGATGTTTTTGGAAAAGCCGAAGAAGTGATTAAAGGCCTTGATAATAGTTTAAATCAGGAATTTCAACCAAAAGGTTATTTTGACGACAAAGCTTTCTTCGTTCAAAACTTTAAGAATGTAGCATTAATGTTGTTGCAGGCAGCCAAGGATAAATTTGACAGAAAACTTGGCATGGAGCAGGAAATTTCTTGCTTCCTTTCTGATATTATTACACATGCTTATGTTGCTGAATCTGTTCTGTTGCGTGTAAAAAAACTTGAATCGAATGGGTTAAAACAGGATGACATGTTGAAATTATATAAGGACATGTTGGATGTATATATGCACGAAGCTTCTTCCATTATCCGAAAGAATGCCTTAGATGCATTGTATTCCATTGAAGCAGAAAACTTGAGCGATAAATATAAAAAAGCTATAATGAAGTTTACCGATATGCCGGGCTTTAATGTTAAAGAAGCTCGCAGACGAATTGCTGATAAAGTAATAGAAGAGAATAAATATTGTTTCTAGGGAGTTGGATGCAACTTGCTACAATTGAAACCCCGGGCCATTAATGGTTTGGGGTTTTTTCAGCCTGTCCGGTAGTATAGGCATTTTCAGGATTAGAGATAAATATTAAAATGATCATCAATTAACTGCTGAGTAGAAAGTATTCAGTAGTTAGTAGAAGGGCCCAAGATGCTTTATATGAATAATTTAAAAGAAACCCTTATCCAAAGCATGTAAAAAAAGACTATGAATGAGCCTTCCTGGAGACAGGAGGATTCCATGGGTTTGCAAGCTCAAATATACTGAATGTTAGGTAGGTATATTATTGAAAACCACAGGCTGGAAAAATACAGCAGAAATAATATCTAAAGCCTCAAGGCATCAAAATCAATTTCCTGTGTGTTATCAATTTCCAGTGTTTTTCCTTTTTCAAACTTGATAGTTCGGGCTTCAAATTTTTTAACCAATTCATAATCATGGGTTGCCATGATAATAGTTCGTCCGTTTTCATTAATTTCTTTCAGAAGTTGTAGTAGATTTTCAGATGTTTCCGGGTCGAGGTTACCCGTAGGTTCATCTGCGAGTATAATTTCCGGTTCATTAAGCAAGGCACGTGCAATAACGACTCTTTGCTGCTCTCCGCCTGATAGCTGATGAGGCATTTTGTAACCTTTATAAGTGAGTCCCACACGTTCAAGCACTTCATCAATCCGCAGTTTTATTTCGGCTTTGTTTTTCCAGCCTGTAGCTTTAAGAACAAAGTTCAGATTTTCATATACGGAACGGTCTGTTAGAAGCTGAAAATCCTGGAACACAATTCCCAGTCTCCTTCTTAACTGGGGTATGTGTTTTTTCTTTAATTTTTTCAGATTATAATCAAGAACATAACCCTCTCCTTCAATGAGAGGAATTTCTAAGTTTATTGCTTTGATTAGAGTGGTTTTTCCACTTCCTACTCTACCTATAAAATATACAAATTCGTTATCTTGTATAGTTAAATCTACATTGGAGAGAATTAAATTGTCTTTTTGGTAAAAATTGGCATCTTCAAATTTTATGACTGGATCCATAATATTTTTCTTAAGTGGTAGTTCTATGACAAAGATATAGTTCTTCTACAAAAGTAGAGAAAATTAAGCGAAAAATTTACAAGCTGTTATGATTGCTTTTTTATTAACCAGTCCTTTTTATAGTTTGGTGTGAATTTTGAATGAAAAAATTCATGTTCGTTTCATAGAATTATCTTAATTTTAAGCAAAATTCAACAGATCAGAATTATGAGTTTCAGCGTAAAAATTCTTTCTATATCAATCCTATTGTTCTTTTATTCCTTTGGTGTTAACTCTCAGGAAAGCAAGGACTATACCACGGAGAACAGCCAATATAATAAAGCTTTAGAATTATTTGAAAAAGAAAAGTATACCAACGCCAAACAGTTATTCTCTGAAACTATTGGTGATTTGCCGGAGGATACCGAGTTAAGAGCTAACGCTGAGTATTATATTGCGATTTGTGCCATTGAACTATATCATAAAGATGCTGAACATTTAATTTCAAGATTTATTTCCAAACATCCTGAAAGTTCCAGGGTTAATCATGCTTATTTTAACATGGGCAGATTTCAATATCGGCAGGAGGAATATGAAAAAGTGGTCAACTGGTTTGAAAAGCTTGAAAAAGAAAAATTGAACGAAGAGCAATTGGCTGAGTATCGGTTTAAAAAAGGGTATAGCCATTTTAAAATAGATGAGAAGAATAAGGCGAGTCAGGAATTTTATGAAATAAAAGATAAAAATACCAAATTTTCAGGGCCGGCACTATATTATTATTCCCATATTGCATATAATAACGAAAATTATCAAACTGCCCTGGAAGGATTTCAGTCATTAACCGGGAATAATACTTTTTCACCTATTATGCCTTATTACATTACACAAATTTATTATTTGCAAGACCGGTATGAAAAGGTAACCGAATATGCCCCACAATATGTTCAATCTGCTACAACCAAGCGATTGCCCGAAATTGCCAAAATTATTGGAGATTCCTATTATCAATTGCGCCAGTATGATAGCGCGATGACTTATCTTGATATGCATGCAGAAGAAGCATCTTCACTTTCCAGAGAAGATCATTATCAATTGGGCTATGTTTCATATAAACTTGAAAAATATGAAAAGGCCATTGAAAGCTTTGAGAAAGTAACTGACAAGGAAGATGAATTGGCACAGAATGCATACTATCACCTGGCCGATTGTTATCTAAGCATGGATAAGAAGAATGAAGCGAAACTTGCCTTTGAATTTGCCTCGAAGCTCGATTATGATCTGCAAATAAGGCAAAATGCATTGTTTAACTATGCTAAAATTGTATTTCAGTTAAAAAACACACCTTTTAATGATGCAGTGAAGGCATTTAAAAGTTATATAGAACAATATCCTGATGCTGATAATATTAAAGAAGCTTATGGATACCTTGTGAAAGCTTATTTGAATACAAATAATTACAAAGAAGCTCTGCTGTCACTCGAAAAAATTGAAGATAAGGACGAATCCCTAAAAAAGGCCTATCAGAAAGTTGCTTATTATCGTGGGCTTGAATTATATAACAACCGCGATTACAAAGAAGCAATTGATAAATTGAGTAAATCCCTTGACTATAAGGAATATCATGAAGACATTACAGCACTTTCATATTATTGGAGAGGAGAAGCTTTTTACCAACTGGAACAGTTTGAACAAGCTTCTGAAAACTTGAATCTTTTTATTATGTCTCCCAGGGCATTTAGTTCTGATGTCTATAACAAAGCTCATTATAACATAGCGTATTCCTATTTTATGCAGGAGGAATACCCGGAGGCTATTAAATGGTTCAGAAAATATCTGAACCTCACTGACGAGGAAGAGTCAGAATATCTTGCAGATACATATAACCGATTAGGAGATTGCTATTTCATGAGACGTAGCCTTTGGCAGGCAGTTGAATACTATGATAAAGCAGTTGATCTGGAGCTGAGGGATCAGGACTATGCCTTATATCAGCGTGCTGTTGCATTGGGATTATTGGAAAGGCCCGAAAAAAAGATTCGTTCATTAAAGCGACTTGTAGAAAATTTCCCGGAGTCAGATTACCTGAATAACGCATACTTTGAGTTGGGTAAGAGTTATATGAATTTGGATAATCCTTCTGAAGCTAAAACTTATTATGAACAGATTGTAGAAAATTATTCTTCGGGTGAGTATGTAAAGAAGGCATTAGTTGAACTGGGCTTGATAAACTACAATGAGGGGAATAATGATGAGGCCATGAAGGTTTATAAGCGCGTTGTAGCTGACTATCCCAGTACAAGAGAGGCAAAGAATGCCTTAAAGGGATTAAAAAATATTTATCTTGACCGGAATAACGTCGATGAATATTTTTCTTATGTTGATGGCCTCGATAGCGGTACAGAGGTTAGTGTAAGTGAGAAAGACTCACTGATTTTTGCTTCTGCTGAAAAGGCTTATATGGACGACGGTTGTGATGAGGCTTTCCAACCTCTTAAAAGATACCTCTCAGATTTCAAAAATGGAAATTTTGCTGTTGATGCTCATTTTTATATTGCTGATTGCTATGAGGAAAAAGATGAAACTGAAAAAGCGGTTGAACATTATGAATTTGTTTTGGATAAATCAGATAATGCGTTTACAGAACAAGCGCTCTCATCTGCAATGGAAATACACCGTGAGCAGGAAAATATCGATAAAGCTATTGAGTATTACAAACGAATGGAAAAAATTGCAGAAGTACACAGTAATCTGATAAAAGCGAGAACGGGTTTAATGAGGATGTATTTTCAGCAGGAAGAATACGAACAGGCATTAAAAGCAGCAGATAAAGTGCTTAGTACTGAGAAAGTAAACAGCAGAGAAGAACGAGAGGCTCATTACATAAAAGGAAAATCCTATTTCTATCAGGAGGATTATGACCGTGCTATGGAAAATTTCCAGAAGATAGCCGAAGAAGTCAATAGTGAAGAAGGGGCTGAAGCAAAATATCGGATAGCGCAGATTTACTATAAAAAAGAAGAATATAAAACTTCAGAGAATGAAATATTTGATTTCGTTCAGCAAAATTCTTCACAGGAATACTGGAAGGCCAAGAGTTACCTTCTTTTAGCAGATGTTTATGAAGCCACTGATGATAAATTCCAGGCGAAACATACATTAAAAAGTATTATCGATAATTATAAATCTGATTCAGAAGAGGATGAAATTATCGATTTAGCAAAGGAGAGATACGATCAATTGAGAGATACAGAGGAGACAGAGGTTGACACAACAGATGAAGAAATGGAAATTGATCTGGGTAAGGATAGGGACAAGAAAGAAGAGCCTTTAGAAGATAACGAACAATAGTAAAAAACGATTCGTATTGGATATGATAAAACAAATTATTCAACACACATTAATGTTTGCCTTTCTGTTTTTATTTGCCTTTAATCTGGCAGCACAGGAAGAAGATATAGATAAGCAGGTACGAGTTATTAAAGCTTATGAGCCCAAAATGGGCAATGCATATAAGATAAGTGAATTGCCTGAAATTTCCGATACCACACAAACTGATGTAAAGTTTGATTATTATCTATTACCCAAACGTATAGATACTGATTTTGAAGTAAATCCAATTCCTGCAGCATCCATGGTTGGTGAACCTCTGACGGAACTGTATGGCAATTATGTAAAGGTTGGCATGGGAACAAAGCTTTCACCTGCCGTAGAATTGCATCTGATGAATAAAAGATCAAAAGAATATGCTTATGGAGCTTATTTTCAGCATCATTCTTCAGGCGGTAAGGTAACGCTTGATGATGGTAACAGAACTTATGCCGGATATAGTGATAATCAGCTTAAGTTTTTTGGTGAAAAGTTTTTTGAGAATTCCGTGCTCTCTGCTGATGCAGACCTTGATAGAAACACACGCTATTTTTATGGATACAACACAAATATTGACACTACTTTTGAAAGAAGTGACAAAGAAGATATACAGCAGAACTTCTTGAGGTTAAACTTTTCAGCTGATTATAAGAGCACTTATGTTGATTCGGCTCATTTAAATTATGATATAGATTTTGATTATAATTATGTAGAAGATAATTTCAATACCGCAGAGAATAGATTTCAGCTTTATGGCGAATTGGACAAGTATTATGAAGATAATATTATTGGATTAAATACAGGCTTCACCTCTTTGAAACAGAACTCACCTCAGGATACCGTGAGCAATTCTATTTATAAATTTAATCCCTGGATTGGCAAATTCGGTGATGAATGGCGTATTCAGGGAGGAGTAAATTTTATAGCCGAAGTTGCTGACGGTAACACAAAAGCTCGTTTCTATCCCGTTGCCCGCATGGAGTATAATATAGTTGAGCATTATATAATTCCCTATGCAGGAATTGATGGTAAAATTCAATTAAATTCCTATCAGGATATTACCCGGGAGAATCCTTTTATTCTGCCAGGTTTAAATGTAGGAAATACGAATTATAAAATGATCTTTTTTGCCGGGTTGAAAGGAAATTTGAGTTCTTCTACTTTCTATAATGTTAAGCTTAATTATAGTTTCTTTGATAACATGCATTTTTTTACACGGGATGTTATGACAACGGACAGTGCAGCCAATCAGTTTGATGTGACCTATTATGAAGGAGAGGTAATGAATTTATTTGGGGAAATATCTTTTGATATGTCTGAAAACTTGACCTTAAGGGCTGAAGGAAATTTGTATGAATATACATTCTATAATAATGAGGAAAATGGCATACAACCCAAGCCATGGCATAAACCTTCTTATGACCTGACTCTGACCGGCCGGTATAATCTCAGGAATAAAATTATACTTCAGACAGACCTTTATTTTTCCGGCAAAAGGTGGGTTAGAGACGTTGAGACAGAAACAGCAAGGGAACTGGATGGATATGTCGATGTAAATTTTGGTCTTGAATACAGATACTCAAAAGTGCTTTCCGGTTATTTAGATTTCAGAAATATACTTGCTGATAATTATAACAAATGGAACAATTATCCGGTTTATGGATTACAAGCGTTTCTGGGTATTACATACGCATTTTAATCTCCTGTTCACAAATAATTCAGGTTAATAAGATTCCTGGCGTGAGCTGAAAGGTTCTCTTTTGCTCTATTATAGGATTTTCTATTCGCATTTTAATTATTTGATAGAATTTAGCTTATTAGTATTTGTTATAAATTGTTAAATTCCTGATAATATGTTGAAAAGAAAGGGATTTTAAGGCGAATTTATATCAATAATTCAATTTAATTTTATTAAATTTACATATTAGCAAAAATCAACATATGTCTGATTATCAGATTATTATGAATAAAATAAAAAAGGTTGTAAATGAGTAAAATAGAAAAGGACGAAAAAGACAAAGGATTGGAAAACATCAACTTACAAGATTATTCTGCTGGTAGTATACAGGTGTTGGAAGGTTTGGAGGCTGTTCGTAAGCGCCCGGCAATGTATATCGGCGATGTGAGCGAGAGAGGTCTGCATCATTTAGTTTATGAAGTTGTGGATAACTCTATTGACGAGGCACTGGCAGGGCATGCTACCTTTATTGAAGTAATAATAAACGAGGATAATTCAATTTCAGTAATGGATAATGGACGGGGAATTCCTGTTGATTATCATGAGAAAGAAGGCAAGTCCGCATTGGAAGTGGTTATGACTGTGCTACATGCCGGCGGAAAATTCAATAAAGAATCCTATAAAGTATCAGGTGGTTTGCATGGAGTTGGGGTTTCTTGTGTGAATGCATTGTCCAGTTATTTGAAGGCTGAAATTCACCGGAATAATAAAATATATTTTCAGGAATATGAGAAAGGCAAACCCCTTGGTGAAATTCAGGAAATGGGGGAAACTGATAAAACAGGTACGATTATTACCTTCAAACCCGACGAAGAAATATTCGTTGACCGTGAATACAAATATGAAATACTCGTTTCACGGCTGAGAGAATTAGCCTTCCTGAACAAAGGCATTCGCTTGAATATTACTGACAAACGCGAAAGAGAAGAAAATGGCAACGGTGGCGATTATATTCACGATAGTTTCTATTCCGAGGAAGGGTTGAAAGAATTTGTTGAATTTTTGGATGCTACCAGGGATAAGATCATTGAAGACACCATTTATATGGAAACGAAGAAAAATGATATCCCTGTAGAAATAGCTTTGCAATACAATAATTCTTTCGCTGAAAATTTACACTCTTATGTAAACAATATCAATACTATTGAAGGAGGATCTCATTTAGCCGGTTTCAGAAGAGGCCTGACCCGGACTCTTAAGAATTATGCCGATAAATCCGGAATGCTTTCCAAGTTAAAATTTAATATAACTGGCGATGATTTCCGTGAAGGACTTACCGCAATTATTTCGGTAAAAGTTCAGGAACCCCAGTTTGAAGGGCAAACAAAGACGAAGCTTGGAAACTCTGAAGTTACAGGTGCTGTAGATCAGGCAACCAGCGAATTGTTGAATAATTACCTTGAAGAGAACCCCAAAGACGCAAGGACCATTGTGAACAAGGTTATTACTGCAGCTCAGGCGAGAAATGCGGCTAAAAAAGCCAGGGAGATGGTTCAGCGTAAAAATGTAATGACTGGTTCTGGTCTGCCCGGTAAGTTGGCTGATTGCTCAAACAGTGATCCCACACAAACTGAAGTGTATCTTGTTGAGGGTGACTCTGCCGGCGGTACTGCTAAGCAAGGCAGAGACAGACGCTTTCAGGCTATATTACCACTCAGGGGAAAAATATTGAACGTGGAGAAAGCACTGAGGACTAAGATATTTGAAAACGAAGAGATTAAAAATATTTTTACAGCACTGGGTGTTTCTGTGGGAACAGAAGAAGACAGCAAAGCTTTAAATATTGAAAAACTTAGGTATCACAAAATTATAATTATGTGTGATGCCGATGTGGACGGAAGCCATATTGAAACATTAATTATGACTTTCTTTTTCCGCTACATGACTGAATTGGTAAAACATGGATACATCTACATTGCAACTCCACCGCTCTATCAAATCCGTAAAGGCAAAACAGCAAGATATTGCTGGAATGAGGAAGAAAGAGCTGAGGTTGTGAATGAACTCGGAAAAGGAAAAGAAGCAAATGTCACTATACAGCGTTATAAAGGACTGGGTGAAATGAATTCTGAGCAGTTGTGGACAACAACTATGAACCCGGAGTTTAGAAAGCTGAGACAAGTTACAATAGAAAGTGCAGCCGAGGCCGACAGGATTTTTTCAATGCTTATGGGCGATGATGTACTGCCACGGCGGGAGTTTATTCAAAAACACGCCAAATACGCAAATATCGATGCATAATCTCATCAGGATAACAAAAGACAAAACCCGCTTACAAGGCGGGTTTTTTTATGATTAGAATTTACTTCCAATAAAAGGTTAAAAAAATTGTACCTTTCTGTAATAATTCAACTTCTTTTACTACCAATTAGAAAAATTACATGTTTTGGAGGTGAACAGAAAAAGGCAGGAATTTTTAGGATTGATTTCAAAATATCAGCACCTGATTAGAAAGGTTGCTGCTATTTATTATAGAAAGCCTGAAGATCAGGAGGATGCCTTTCAGGAAATACTCTTAAGCCTTTGGAAAGCATATCCCTCATTTGAAGGTAGATCAAAGCTAAGTACATGGATATACAAAGTCGCCCTCAATACAGTTCTTGGTGGATTAAAAAAGGCTTCAAATAAGGTACATCGCAATAGAACGGATACAAATGTTACAGATGAGATAGTCGAGAATGATGAAAAGGACTATTCCGAAGAGATAAGCGTTTTGTATCAGGCCATAAATCACTTGTCCGACATCGAAAAAGCGATCATCATGTTGTATATGGAAGAGAAAAATTATGATGATATTGCCGATATTATGGGGATGACCAGGAATAATGTGGGGGTAAAGATTAATCGGATTAAGAAAAAATTAAAAGAACTTTATAAAAAGGTAGAAGATGGATATTGAAAATTTGAAAGGCTCATGGAATAAATATGCCTCAAAATTGCGTAATGATGGGCATAAAGGGCAAGGAGAACTAGAGGAAATATTAGTGAAAAGAAGCCAGAAGTCACTAAGGTTACTACGCAGAAACTTTTTTATTGAAGCAGGATTAAATATTTTTATTTTGCCTGTGGTTTTATTTTTTGTTTTAAGAAGCGATTTTGTAATTCAGCCTTTTGATTTCATATTTTCAGCCCTTTTTATTGGAATTCTTATAGCTTTTTTAATTTACATGTATAGATCTTACATGCGAATCTATCAATATGAAGATACCGGGTTTCAGTTGTCTTATAAACTGAACAGGCAGGTTTTGCGATTGGAAAAATTCATACGGAACTATTACAAGTTTGTTTACATCGCTTATTTTTTGGGACTTATTTTTGGATTATCCACTGAACTGCCCGAAGATAATATGTCAATCATCATTAAAATGGGTAGCGGCATTTTGTTCGGAATTGTCGTTCTGTTTTTAATAGTTAGGCCTTTATTGAAGCTTTATATAAAAAAGTTGTACGGTTCACATTTAGAATCGTTGAAAATGTGTTTGACTGAATTAGAAGAAAATATTGGTGAAAATTCAAATGATTATAATGCAGGTAAATAGTTTAGTTTGCTTCTTTTTTTGTTTTCTACGGAAGTCAAAAGAGGCTTCCGTAGTTTTTTTAACGTTATTAAGGTTCATTCTGAATGTTGAAGTTCATCATGATATTTATTAGGCATCCCAATACTTCTTTGCATAAATGAGTGTTTTCTTTTTTATTCTGTTAATTTTGTAGAATCTGTTATAGGTATAAACTTATAACGTTTTCTTACGTTATATCTACTAGTAATAATTTGTTTATGAGTAAAATTGAGTCCATTTTAGAACAAGATACTTTTTCAAAAGCAGATATAGTCTACTTATTGAAGACTGAAGGAGACGAGAAGCAAAGACTTTTTGAGAAAAGCCGTGATGTCAAGGCGCAATATGTAGGCAGAAAAGTATATTACCGGGGATTAGTGGAATTTTCTAATATTTGCAGTAAAAATTGTTACTATTGCGGAATACGGAAAGCCAATCAAAATACAGAGAGATACAACCTCACAGATGACGAAATTTTAGATGCTGTTCGCTTTTCTTATGAAAATCGCTATGGTTCTGTGGTTTTGCAGTCCGGGGAGATTTCGTCTCCGAAATTTACAAAGCGGATTACCCGTCTGCTGAAAAAAATTAAGGAACTTTCCGGAGGTGAACTTGGAGTGACTATTTCACTTGGAGAGCAACCGGAAGAAGTTTTTCGAGAGTGGTATGAAAACGGAGCAGACCGCTATCTGCTAAGAATTGAGGCATCTGACAGGGAGCTTTATCATAAAATCCATCCGAATGATAATACACATGATTATGAAAATAGGTTGAAGAGTCTTGAAACCTTGCAAAAAGTTGGATATCAGACCGGGACCGGCGTAATGATCGGTCTACCGTTTCAGAGTTATGAGAATCTTGCTGATGACCTTATTTTCATGCGTGATTTTGATATAGATATGGTGGGAATGGGCCCGTACATTGAACATGACGATACTCCGCTTTATGAATACCGGCATCTTTTAATGCCCAAAGAACAAAGGTTTCAGCTAACTTTGAAAATGATCGCCATTTTACGAATCATTATGAAGGACATAAACATTGCAGCAGCCACTGCCTTGCAAGCTATTGACCCAATCGGAAGGGAGAAGGCTATAAAGGTTGGCGCAAACGTGATTATGCCCAATGTTACTCCGGGCATGTACCGTGACAATTACCGGCTATATGAAAATAAACCATGTACAGACGAAGAAGCCTCTGATTGTACCAATTGCCTGGAAGTAAGAATTGGATTGACCGGCGATGAAATTGCGTATGGCGAAAAAGGCGATCCCAAACATTACTTTAAAAGAAGAAAGAGTGTGAATTCCTGATAGAATTCTTTTTTTATAGTTCCATCTACTTTAATTTTATTAATTTATCAATTGCCTTTGTTCTTCTTTATACTACTACAGAGAGCGAAAAAATCCAGGAAATATGCTTTCTGTATATGATGTAAAAAGGCACATTCAGAAGTAGAGGTTAAATATTAAAATGGCCATAAATCTGCCAGAAGGTAAGTAGGCAGTCGCAGTTGCAGAAGGCAGCCCGGGGAAAACCTGACAGCGCCTTCAAGGCCTGTCAGTGTTTGAACAGAAAAAAATGACAGCAGCAGGCAGCAGAAAATATATGACCTCGCTTTTTAATCATTTTTGCATTTTTCGGGGTTGCGCTTTATATAATTTTGTCGCTAACTTATTACAATTCAGTATTTTGTTTACTTATGAATAAGCCTAAAAAGAAAAGCCTGAAGAAGGCCATTGACTTTGCTACCCTCTTCCTTTAACTCAAACGCTGACAGGTCTGAAAGACGCTGTCAGGTTCTCCTTCCCGCTGCTTGCTGCCACTGTTTACTCACTTACTCCCTGATGATCATTTAAAAATAAATTCTACTTTCGCGGTCCCCCGAACTATATAGGCATTTTCAGAAGTAGACGATAATCTAATAAACACATTTTTTTATCTGAAAGAAAAGTAGTTAGTAGTTAGTAATCAGTAGTTAGTAGCGATTTGGCAACAGTTAAAGGCAATAGAAATTCAATTCTTAGCTAGCAATGATATAGTATAAAGTACCTGGATACGAAAATTTATATAATTTTACGACTGAACACTATCTACTATCTACTTCTCAGTTAATTGATGAGCGTTTTAATATTTACTTCTACTCCTGAATCTGCCTAAATATCCCCTTCGTTCTTATATTTTTCCGCTTCCTTATCTGCTATACGAATTGGTTCTGGCAAACGGTAATCAGTCGTACATTTCAATATAATTTCACTTGCTTCATTAATCCCGATTTTATGTCCGGGAGAAACAAATACCGGGTTGGTGTCA
>JBNJFT010000043.1:0-16104 GCA_051747065.1 Bacteroidota bacterium
TGGAAAATTAGATGAAGAAACAACCTCAGAAATTGAACAGGCATTGACTACTATTCATAGAAGGAGTGAGGGGTTGCTTCATTTTGTGAATACATACCGAAATCTTACTAAAATTCCAAAGCCGAGTTTTGAAATTGTTAAGGCGAAAGATTTGTTTGATAATATCAGAAATCTTATGGCCAATGAGCTAGTTGAAAATAATGTACGTCTTTCAATAAATGTAGACCCGGAAAACCTGGAATTTCATGCTGACCCGAAACTTATAGAGCAGGTGTTAATAAATCTTGTCACCAACGCTATCCATGCACTCGAAAAGGTAAGAGACGGCAAAATTCAGTTAAAAGGTTTTAGGAGTAAAAGAGGAAAAATAACACTTCAGGTAATGGATAATGGATCAGGTATTCTACAGGAAGTGCTGGATAAGATTTTTATTCCATTTTTTACCACAAAACCCAAAGGCTCCGGCATTGGGTTAAGCCTGTCTAAACAAATTATGCGTTTACATGGCGGTTCTATTAATGCAGCCTCCGAGCCTGATAAAGGCACCACTTTTACAATGACTTTTTAAGTTATTAGAAAGCGTTTATTCTTTACATAGCTTAAAATAAGAAGTTTAATGTAATACATGGATGTAACTGATAAATATTAGTACAATCATTGTAATCTTTTGTTTGAACTTTTAAATTGATAGTTTTGTCCTTACTTTATTGACCTTTTTACGAGATTTGAAACAGAAAAATTGTCAATTAAGAAAAGAAACCGAAAATTTTATGGTTTAATTTGTAAGATTTAGACTTAAAAATTAACGTATTATTATAAATTTACTGTTAAACAAATTATATTTTGTGAATTATTCAATTTTAAAGCAATAAATACAAAAAAAACGACATTTAAATGAAATCTATCTATTTAAATTTTTTGTTTTTAAGTATGTTATTCCTTGGGTCTTGTTCAACCCAACAGGAATCCATTCCACCTGGTGTTTCTGACTCTTCCGATCATATAGCCGTACAGTGTAAAGATAATTATGAAAAGGGCGAGGAAGCTACTTTTATTGTAACGAATAAAAGCAAAAAAGAGGAGTTATTTCTTTTTCATCCAAAGGAAAAATTTATAGAGAAACGGACAGATGAAGGATGGAAAAGGGTAAATATACGGTACTGTCCTTGTGGTGCATCTTGTCCTCCACCTCCAGAATGGGAAGCATTAAATCCTGAGGCTACAAAAACCATAAAATGGGATTTAAAAGAAGAATGGTGCGATGATACAAATACGGAGAGGAAAGTACCGGAAACAAAGAAAAAATATACAGGTGCCGGAACTTATCGTTTTGTACTAAGGTATAGTTTGGATAAAGGAAAAGAAATTATAACCGATCATATAAAATTTAAATTAAAATAAGAATTGATCATTAAAGTTAAGTTTATGAAGTTAAAAATTACATTATTCAGCTTATTTTTTATCATTACTAACATGGTTTACTCTCAGCCATGGATGGAGTATGTTGATGCTGATAAGAAGAAACAGGACAAAGTTACTTTCTTTGATATTCAGAAAGCTTTCAATAAGTATGAGAAAGAGCATAACATTGAGAACGGTTATCTAATTAAAGATGGAGAAAAACATAAAGCTGGTGGATGGAAACAATACAAAAGATGGGAACATTTCTGGGAAGTACGCGTTGACCCTGAAACGGGAGAATTTCCTGAAAAGACGCCATTTCAGGAGTATAAAAAGTCCATCCAAAATAAAAATAAGGAAAAGCTAACGGATAATTCCAACTGGGTAAACTTGGGAACTGATTCTTCAGACGGGGGATATCATGGTATCGGAAGGTTGAATTGCATTGAGTTTCATCCGGAAGATGAGAACACTTATTGGGTTGGTGCACCTTCCGGGGGATTATGGGAAACAACGAACGATGGTGCAAGTTGGAAAACTCTGACGGATACAAATACAGTCATCGGGGTAAGTGACATTGCAATTCCTTCTGACTATGAAACTTCTGAAACGATCTATATTGCCACTGGTGATAGAGATGCAGGAGACAATTACAGTACCGGAGTTTTGAAGTCAACTGACGGTGGAGTTACATGGAAGGAAAGTTTGTCATTTGACGTAGCAAATACAGAGTTGGTTAATCATCTTCTGATCGATCCGAATGATGATAATATCCTTACTGCTGCAACAACTAAGGGAATAATGAAAACTACAGATGCAGGAGAAAGCTGGAATAAAATAGCAAATGTTACATTAAAAGATATTGAATTTAAACCGGGAAATGCCGGGGTTATATATGGTTCAACTTCCAGCGACCCTACAAAAATATACAGATCTGTAGATAGTGGTAAGACATGGACTGAATCGCTGTCCAAAGAAGGCAATAGAACTGAACTCACTGTTTCAGCTGATGATCCTGAGGTTGTTTATGCTGTAGTTGCTAATACAGATAATGGGTTGGATAGCATATATAAATCAACAAATTCAGGAGTAGATTTTTCAGCAGTTTATGGGGATAAGAATTTATTGGGTTGGGAGTCCGACGGCCGTGATGAAGGCGGTCAAGGATGGTATGATCTGACAATAATTGCAGATCCCAATCATGCCGATACAGTTTTTGTTGGAGGAATTAATACCTGGCGGTCTGTTGATGGCGGAAATAATTGGGAAATTGTAAATCATTGGTGGGGAGATGGAGTTCCTGCTGCTCACGCCGATAAACACGCAATGGAGTATCAGAACGGAACTTCTGTTCTTTTTGAAGGAAATGACGGTGGTATTTACAGAACTACCGACAGCGGTGAATCATGGGAAGACCTGACCAATGGTATGGTGATTAGTCAGATATATAAATTAGCAACTGCACAATCTGATACGGATATCGTGATTAATGGTTTACAGGACAATGGAACCAAACTATATCATAAAGGCGATTGGTATGATGTTATGGGCGGAGATGGTATGAAATGCATGATTGATTATACTGATGCGGACATTCAATATGGAACAGTATATTATGGAGACATAAGCAGAACCACAGACATGTGGAGTTCGGATACTAAAATAACCCCTTCAGATGCAGCTCGTGGAGCTTGGGTAACACCTTTTGCGATGCATCCGGAGAACTCTGAAACAATCTATGGCGGTTATGCTGACTTATGGAAATCTACTGATAAGGGAGCTAATTGGTCTAAAATTTCTGATGTGACCAGTAATAATAAATTACGTTCTATAGCTATTTCTGAGTCAAATCCTGACTATATTTATATTGCAGACCTTTATAACATTTGGAAAACTGAGGATGGAGGAAACAGCTGGGCTGATATAACTGATGGTTTGCCTGTTTCTGATGCTGCTATTACCAATATTGAAGTTCATTATTCTGCCCCTGATACTATTTGGGTAAGCATGGGTGGTTATGACAATAATAATGTATATGAAACAATAGATGGCGGAAATACATGGAGCAATGTGTCGGCCGGCTTACCGGACTTACCTGTATTAGATGTGATTCAGGATAAAAGTTTTTCTGATTCAGTTGTTCTTTATGCCGGAACTGATGTTGGAGCTTATAGAAAAACAAGTGATTCAGATTGGAGCAATTTCAGCAATCAATTACCAAATGTCATTGTCAACGATCTAGATATCTATTACGATAAGAGTAAAGGTAATAATGTGCTAAGAGCTGCCACTTATGGAAGGGGCCTTTGGGAAAGACCGATTCCGAACAAAGAATTTCTGGCGGACCCGGATATACTTAAAGTTAATCCGGCAATAGATAGTATTGAGATAGAATGGGATTATAACTCTAAAGGTGATACAGTACTCCTTGCTGTTTCTGAAATGAATTCCTTTAGTGAGCCATCTGCTGAAATAGATTATAATAGTGTAGACACTTTAGAAGATGGAGAAGAGATCCTTTATTTTGATGATTTAGAATCTACCTATGTTCATGATTCTTTAAAACCGGCTACAGCATATAATTATAAGATTTGGTCTTATGATGGCGAATCTTTTTCTTCGGGTATAGAATTTTCTGAAAATACATTATGTGATACCCCTTCTACACAGGTTTCAAACGTTGAATTTACAAATATTAAAGAACAATCTGTGGATATTTCCTGGGAACGAGGCAATGGTGACGGAGTGTTAATTATGGGTAAAACATATATTTCAATTGATGCAGACCCTGTTAGTGGCCAAAGTTATACTGCAAATAAAACATTTGGGGAGGGAGATGAGATTGGCGAAAATCATTTCGTTGTCTTTAATGACCGGGATGACTCGACAACGGTTGAGGGCCTTAAACAATCAACGAAGTACAATTTCGCTCTATACGAATATAATTCTAGTGATAATTGTTATCATGTTCCAGGTATCATAGAAAGTGTTGAAACGGAATTATCTTCAAATATTTATGATGAAGAAAAAGAGAATAGTTTTAGTATCTATCCAAATCCTGCGAATGAAAGCATTGAACTTGTTATTCCTTCTTCTGAAGATGCTGTTAGACTTGAAATAGTTGATATGTCAGGAAAAACAGTTTTAGAAAAATCGGTTTCTGACAGACAGATTTTAATTGACATTAAAGATTGGAATTCAGGGGCATATATAGTTAGGCTTCATATTGGAGATGAAGTGTTGGAGGAAAAGTTAATGGTAAAATAAGAGAGTGAAATTTAATATATAAAAAAATAACTGGTCTAATGGCCAGTTATTTTTTTATGGAGACTGTCGGAGACAGGAATAATTCTTGAATTATTCGGGTTAATTGATAAGTTTGTACTATGATTTATTTTGAATGATTTTAAAATTTCTTTATTATTTCATTTAAATTTGCATTTAATTCATAAAAAATACAAAGAAAAGGTTAAAGATGGATATTGTAACAAAAATATTGACCAAAATATTCGGTAGTAAGAAAGAAAGAGATTTAAAAGAATTACAGCCGATAGTCGATCAAATAAATGAAGAGTACGCTAAACTTCATGAAATTTCACATGATGAATTGAGGAAAAAAGCAGATGATCTAAAAAAAGATATTTCGGCTCATATTGAAGAAGAGGTTTCTCAAAAGGATAAGAATCGGGAAAAAGCTGAAGACGATAACACCGATGTGGATGAAAAAGAAAGGTTATACAAAGAGATTGACGAGATTGATAAAAAGATAGATGATAAACTTGAGAAAAAATTAGAGGAGATTCTGCCTGAAGCTTTCGCGATTATGCGCGAAACAGCAAAACGTTTTAAAGAAAATGAAGAGATTGAAGTCACAGCCAATGATTTTGACAGAGAGTTGGCAGCAAACAAAGAATATGTAGAAATTGGCGGAAGTGTTGCCACTTATTTTAATTCCTGGGAAGCCGGAGGAAATGAGATTACCTGGGATATGATCCCTTATGATGTACAGCTGATGGGTGGTATTGTGCTACATCAGGGTAGAATTGCAGAAATGGCAACAGGAGAGGGTAAAACACTCGCTGCTACATTGCCATTATTTTTGAATGCTCTCACCGGCAGAGGCGCACACCTGGTTACGGTAAACAACTATCTTGCTAAACGTGACCAGGAGTGGATGGGCCCTCTTTATGAATTTCACGGACTATCAGTTGATTGTGTAGATAAGTACGATCCTAATTCTAAAGGAAGGCGTAATGCTTATCATTCGGATATTACTTATGGCACGAATAATGAATTTGGTTTCGATTACCTGCGTGATAATATGGCGATTAACCCAAGCGACCTGGTACAGAGGAAACATAACTTCTCTATTGTGGATGAGGTCGACTCTGTGTTGATTGACGATGCCAGGACACCTTTAATTATCTCAGGTCCGGTTGATCAGGAAGATACCCAGGAATTCGAAAACCTGAAGCCAGAGGTCGAAGGTTTGGTAAGTGCTCAGAAAAAACTGGTTAATGATATTATCACTGAAGCCCGCAAAAAGCTCAATAGTGAGGATAGAGAAAAAGGAGGTTTTTTACTATTGCAGGCTTATAAAGGACTGCCAAAAAATAAAGCGTTGATTAAGCTCCTGAGTGAAGAAGGAAATAAAGCCCTTATGCTGAAAACTGAAGGTTATTATATGCAGGATAATAGCAAGCACATGCATAAGGTAACTGATGATCTGTTTTTTATTATTGATGAAAAAAATAATTCCATAGAATTAACGGACAAAGGACTTGACCAGATTACCGCAAAAACTGAAGACCCTAATTTCTTTATACTTCCGGATATTGGCTCCGAAATGGCTGAATTGGAGAAAAAAGAGATGGATGAGAATGAAAAAATTGCCCAAAAAGATGAGTTGCTTAGGGATTATGCAGTGAAATCGGAAAGAGTTCACACACTCCAACAATTGCTGAAAGCTTATACATTATTCGACAAAGACGAAGAGTATGTCGTAATGGATAATAAGGTGAAGATTGTTGATGAACAGACAGGACGTATTATGGAAGGGCGAAGGTATTCCGACGGCCTTCACCAGGCTTTGGAAGCGAAAGAAAGAGTTAAGGTAGAAGCTGCTACACAAACATTTGCTACGATCACCCTGCAGAACTATTTCCGAATGTATAATAAACTGGCAGGGATGACTGGTACTGCGGAGACTGAAGCCGGTGAGTTTATGGATATTTATGAACTTGATGTAGTTGTTGTTCCTACTAACGTACCAGTAATACGTGACGATAAGGACGATATGGTTTATCGCACCAAACGTGAAAAATATAACGCTGTTATTGCCGAAATTCAGCGATTAATAAATGATGGAAGGCCTGTACTTGTTGGAACTACAGCCGTTGATGTTTCTGAATTATTAAGTAAGATGCTCAAAATAAGAGGCATAAAGCATAATGTGTTAAATGCTAAGCTTCATCAGAAAGAGGCTGATATTATTGCGGATGCTGGTAAATCCAAAACAGTCACAATAGCTACAAACATGGCTGGGCGCGGAACAGATATTAAACTTTCTGAAGAAGTACGTAAAGCCGGTGGACTGGCCATTGTTGGTACAGAGAGACACGAATCCAGAAGAATTGACCGGCAGTTGCGTGGTCGTGCAGGTAGGCAAGGTGATCCAGGTTCTTCTCAATTTTTTGTTTCGCTTGAAGACGATCTTATGCGTTTGTTTGGTTCCGACAGAATAGCCAATGTTATGTCAAAAATGGGGCTGAAGGAAGGCGAAGTGATCCAGCATAAGATGATTTCAAATTCCATAGAACGCGCACAGAAAAAAGTGGAAGAGAACAACTTCGGCATTCGTAAGCGGTTATTGGAGTACGATGATGTGATGAATTCGCAAAGGGAAGTTATTTATGATAAGCGAAAGCATGCATTATTCGGAGAGCGGCTGAGTGTTGATATAGCCAACATGATGCGTGATGTTTCTGAAATTATTGTGGATAAATTCCAGGATAGTTCAGATTTTGAAGGCTTCAAGTTTGAATTGATTCGTACCTTATCCATAGAATCACCTGTAACTGAAGAAGAGTTTTTGAAGGAAAACGCTGAAGTAGTGGTGGATAAGATTCATCAGATTGTTAAAGAAGCCTACAAACGGAAGGAGAAAGCAATCGCGGAACAAGCGTATCCTGTAATAAAAGATGTATATGAGAAGCATTCTCATCAGTATGAAAATATTGTAGTGCCCATTACAGATGGAACCCGAACGCTTCAGGTGGTTACTAATCTGAAAAGAGCTTATGAGACAGAAGGCAGAGAACTGGTGAAGTCTTACCAGAAAAACGTTATTTTAAGCACTATTGACGAATCATGGAAAGAACATCTCAGGGAAATGGATGATCTTAAGCAATCGGTTCAGACTGCCACTTATGAACAGAAAGATCCATTATTGATCTATAAATTCGAAGCTTTTGAGCTTTTTAAAGGAATGCTTGAAAAAATAAACAAAGAAGTTACTGCAACGCTTATTAAAGCCCACATTCCGGTTCAGGATGCAGATCAAATACAGGAAGCTCAGCGAAGGAGAAAACGCGACATGAGCAAATATGAAACCAAACGCCCGGAAACAGTAACCAGCGGCGGACAGGAACAACAGAGAAAAGAACCGGTTAAAGTAGGAAGAAAGGTTGGCAGGAATGAACCTTGCCCATGCGGCAGCGGCAAAAAATACAAAAATTGTCACGGACGCCCTGGCGCAGAACCTTTAGATGCTCAGCAATAAATTATTTTTTCGATAAATTAAAAAATGCCTGGAATTTCATTTCAGGTATTTTTGTTTTAGGTAGGCACTTTCAGTAGTAGAGGCAAATATTAAAATGAGCATCTATTAGCTAATGAGTAAGCAGCAAGCACTCTGCAGTAGGCAGTGAATATGCAGCACATAATGGATAAACAAATTACCCCATCATTCGCATTAGAATAACTTAGGCACATGCAGAAGTTGAAGATAAATCTATAAAAACTGGAGTGAATTGAGTTAAATGAGTGGAGAAGGTGTCCCTGGTTAACTTATTTAACTACATCAACTAAATCACCACTATACGTTATTACTTTTTATTTTTAACGAAAATATGCTTTATCTGCGTATTTTCTACTTCGCGTTCATAAATAGTGAAATGCTTATTTAATGACTTTATGAGGGGAGTAAGTTTGGCGAATCCGTAATTTCGGGGATCAAAATCCGGTTTCTTTTTAATGAGCAGTGCTCCAACTTCTGCAAGGAACGCCCACCCGCTGTCATCCGCGACATCGTCAATTGTACTTTTGATTAATTTGATCAGTTCTTTATTAATCTTATCAAGTCCTGTTGCTTGGGGAGTAGGTTTTTCAGTACTCTTAGTTGTTGACTTTCGGGGTGTTTTCGTTTGTTTTTCTTCTGCCCCTCCAATAATTTCAACATATATGAATTTGTCACAAGCCATGATAAATGGGCTGGGTGTCTTTTTCTCACCAATTCCAAGAACCAACATGCCTGACTCCTTTACCCGTGTCGCCAGCCTTGTAAAATCACTGTCACTTGAAACAATGCAGAATCCATTAACTTTCTGACTGTGCAAAATGTCCATAGCATCAATGATCATTGCTGAATCTGTGGCGTTTTTACCTGTTGTGTAACTATACTGTTGAACCGGAGTTATAGCATGTTCAAGTAAAGCGGGTTTCCACCCTGATACTGTCGGTTTTGTCCAGTCTCCATATATCCTTTTGATTGTTGGTTTGCCAAATTTTGCTATCTCATCAAGCATTCCTTTTATATTTGAATATGGAACGTTATCAGCATCAATAAGAACAGCTATTTTTAAATCGTCTTTTTCTTTCATGGTATTTTTTACTTTAGCATTCTGTCTGATTATCAAATTTAAAGAAAAATATACAGGGAGTGTATAACTATTGCCAAAAAATGATAAAGCATAGAAATCTTTATTATGTATGGTAAGGTTTTCCTGATATTAGAAGGAGAATGTTTTACCTTTTGCTTAGAAATAAGTTGTTTTAGCCTGAAGATTCAGGTTAGATATACGTTTTTTCTCTGGAACTTTTGTTTAATAAAGTTTACTTGCGATTTTTCTTTCTCGCAGCGAAGAATTCTTGTTTTTTTCTTTGTTTTTCCTTTTCGAACGCCTTTTTTTCCTTTGCATTCATTGGCTTTTCTGTTTGCGGATAGGGATTATCTTTGATAAGCTTAATTTTCTTATTTATTAATTTTTCAATGTCTTTTAAATATGCATTTTCTTCAGGCTCGCAAATAGAAATAGCATTCCCTTTTTCCCCGGCTCTTCCAGACCTGCCAATTCTGTGAATATACGTTTCAGCTACATTTGGCAGATCATAATTGATAACATATTTCAGGCTATCAATGTCTATGCCTCTTGCCGCAATATCAGTTGCTACTAACACCCTGATGGTTCCGTCTTTAAATTGCTTTAACGATTTTTGCCTTTGATTTTGAGCTTTGTCTCCATGTATAGCTGCAGTTTTGATGTTTTTGTTTTTTAAATTACGGGCTATTCTGTCAGCGCCATGTTTTGTTCTTGAGAACAACAATGCCTGGTCAATATTTTGATCCTGAAGTATATGAAGCAGCAAATCTTTCTTTTTTGATTTATTCGTGTAATAAATGTATTGATCAACTGTTTCAGCTGCCGGCGAAACCGGGCTTATTTCTACTTTTATCGGATTCTTCAGGATTTTTTTCGATAACTCCACAATGTTTTTGGGTAATGTGGCAGAAAAGAACAGGGACTGACGTTTTGCAGGTAATTCTGCTATGATCTTTTTTATATCATGAATAAAACCCATGTCGAGCATCCGGTCAGCTTCATCGAGCACGAAATATTCAATATCGTTCAATTTAATAAAGCCCTGGTTCATCAAGTCAAGCAGTCTTCCGGGAGTTGCTACGAGAATATCTACACCTTTCCGGAGAGCTTCTGTTTGCTTACCTTGATTCACACCGCCAAATATGACAGTATTTTTTATTCCGGTATATTTCCCATACGTCGAAAAGCTTTCTCCAATTTGAATGGCTAATTCACGGGTAGGGGTTATGATGAGTGCTTTTGTTTTGCGGAAATTGTTATTCTTCCTGTTATCCTTATGAAGATGTTGAAGGATTGGAATTGCAAATGCTGCAGTTTTGCCGGTACCGGTTTGGGCATTGCCCATGACATCTTTTCTGTTTAATATCAGGGGAATTGTTCTTTCTTGTATTGTTGTGGGTTTAGTGTAGTTTTCGTCTTTTAGAGCCTTTAGTATAGGTTCTATAATTTCAAGTTCTTTAAATTGCATTATTAGTGGGATTGGTTTTTAGTTAATAGTTAAGGATTGTTATTCATTTGGAGGAGGTGAATACAATGCGGCACAAAGGTAAGTATTCAATATGGATTTATCTACAAAAATGTAAAAAAAGCAATTTCAGAAGTAGAAGATAGATTTGGAAAAACAGGTTTTTAGGTGAAAGAAAGTAGCTAGTAGCCAGTAGTTAGTAGTAAGTAGCGATTAGGCAGCAGTCAATGGCTATAGAATTCATGCTCCATTTTTCAACCTGATAATATAAAATATGAACGTATAAAATTTAGGTTCTTAGATATTTATGAATTCACAGTAACATTATTCGTTTGAAGTTTCATAACGGGGTAAGCTGATAAAAAATTCAGAACCTTGCCCAGGTGTACTTTCTGCCCATATCTTCCCATTATGCCTTTCTATAAATTCTTTACACAACATTAATCCGAGTCCCGACCCTTTTTCATTATTTGTTCCATAGGTTGAATTGATCTCATCAGTATTAAATATTTCCGAAAGTGTCTCTTTGTCCATTCCTTTTCCGGTATCTTTGATTTTTAAGATTTCCTCATTATTCTCCTGGTAATTTGAAATTTCAACTCTTCCATCCTTAAATGTAAATTTTATGGCATTTGAAATTAAATTTCTTATCACCAAAGCGAGAATGTTCTCATCTGCCTCCAAATAAGTTTCAGGATGAACAAGGTTGATGACTTGAATGTTCTTGTCCTTTGCATTGCTTAATAGATAACCTATATTTTCCTGTACCAGGCCATATAAGTTTGTAGTGGAATACTCTATTGTCAGGTTATTTCTTTGTACTCTGGACCAATTCAGCAGGTTCTGCAACAATTCATTATTAGATCTTGCTAATTTGAATGTTTTATTTAAGTAATCTTTTCTGGTTTCATCATCAAAGCTATCATAGTTATTTAAGATAATCTCAAGAATTTGTTGAAAGGAAGAAAAAGGGCCGGCTAAATCATGAGCTATAATGGAGAAAAGTTTGTCTTTGGTTTGATTTGCTTTCTTTAGCGCTTCTTTTTCTTCCTGAAGGGCACGATTTAAATTATAGCGTTCTGTGATATTGAAAGTTACCCATGCCACCAACCTTTTCTTATTTTTGATTTTTCCCAGAGGAGATATGTGTGCTTCGAACCACATATTGCCTTCAGGGCCAGGAGAATTAGGGTCTATTTCACTGCTCAGGTCGTTTAAGGCAAGAGAGTACGTATAGGTTACGGTTTCATTGGTTTTTAGTGCCTCCTGTATTTTTGCATAAAATTCATTCGCTGTATCACGATCTAAAAATTCGAAAGCATTTTTTCCTATAAGTGCTTTGCCATCGTGGTATTTTTTCCTGTCTGATCCACCAAAAACATTGAGGTAATTCCCCTCTTCATCAATAATAAAAATTGGATCCGGCAATGATTGGGTAATTGTATTAAATATTTTCTTGTTGATCTTATTTGCCATAACAGGATTTTAATTGGTTACCGGTTCCCCGTTGATAAAAGTTTTTTGTACTTTAATATGTGGAACCTTATTTTCTTCTGCTTGCATAATATCTTTTTCGGTAACCACGAAATCAGCTTTTTTTCCAGCCTCTATGCTTCCTCTTTCATCTTCTTCAAAGCAAGCTTTCGCTGCCCAGATTGTCATTGCTTTGAGTGCTTCTTTCCGTGATAAGGCATTTTCCATTTGAAAACCATTTTCCGGTTTGCCATCAAGGCCTTTTCTCGCAAAAGCAGCATAAAAACCATAGAGCGGATTGATGTCTTCAACCGGAAAGTCGCTTCCATTAGGCAGCCAATCATTTTCATTCAATAGTTTTTTATAGGCATAGGCATTTTTTAAACGTTCATCACCCAGCCTTTCATCTGCCCAGTTCATGTCAGAAGTAGCATGCGTTGTGTTAATTGCCGGAACGATATTATACTCACCAAACAATTTAAAATCGTTGGGATGAATAACTTGTGCATGCTCAATTCGCCATCTTCTGTTGTTCTTTGGTGGAAGAATGTCGGAATAGATATCAAGCATTAATCGGTTAGCCGAATCACCAATAGCATGGGTGTTTACCTGAAAATCGTTTTCATACGCTATTTCAGAAAGTTTCCTGAGTTCAGATGGTTCAGAAACTAAAAGGCCATAATTATCGGGGTCATCGTTGTATGGCTCTAGTAAGCATGCGCCCCTTGAACCTAAAGCACCGTCAGCAAATAGTTTGATTGATTGAATATGCATTCTTTCGGTTTTGTAAACACCCTGCTTGACAAATGTGTCAATGTTATCTTGTGTCGGGGTAAGCATAACATACGTGTTCATTTTCAGCTTGCCGGCTTTTTGCAGGGAATCCATCAAATGTGTGGGAGAATATTTCAATCCTGCATCTGAAACCATAGTCAGGCCAACGTTGAAGCATTTTTGCTGCCCTTTTTGCAGGGCATTGATTTTTTCTTCTTTTGTGGGTTCCGGAATTTTCTCTGAGACTAAGCTCATTGCGTTATCTATTAATACGCCGGTGGGTTCATTGTTTTCTTTTATAACTTTTCCGCCACTTACCTCAGTCTGTGCATTTATGCCTGCAATTTCAAGAGCTTTTGAATTGACGATTGCAGCATGTCCGTCAACTCTGGTTAAATATACCGGGGTATCCGGGAAAATTTTGTCCAGTTTTGATTTGTCAGGAAATTTTTTCTCTTCCCATTTATTTTGATCCCAGCCACGGCCGACTAACCACTCAGCCTCGTTGTTTTTGTCGTATGATTGGAGCTTTTCAATGATCTCATCAAATGATTGTGTATCTGTGAGGCCAACTTCGGTTAAATTCATGCAATAACCGTAAAAATGACTGTGTGGATCAATGAATCCGGGATATACAAATTTTCCCTGGAGATCTATTTCGTCTTCGGCTGTATATTGTTTCTTTATATTCTTTTCATTGCCTACAGCCAAAAATTCTCCATCCTTTATAACAAAAGCATCTACTGTCCTGAATTTTTGATCTACTGTATAAATAGTGGCATTTTTAACGATCAGGCCGGCTTTTTCTTTTTTTAACGATGAACAAGAAATGATGAGAAAAAGCAATGGAGTGATATAAAATAATTTTTTCATAGCAACGGTATTTTGATATATATACAAAAGTATAAAATTCAATGGTGCATGGGTAATTTTTATGTTAAATAATAATTATAAATGAGTGAATATTATTTCGAGATAGTTTTTATTCATTTTTTAGCCAGGATTTTTATTTTAAACCTAATTATGTATAATTTATCTATAATTTGTATTTTTAAGTGAATATAAAAGAAACAGATTTATGGACAAAAAATCCGGAGAATTTAAAAATCAGGCTCATCAGATCATAGATTGGATTGCAAATTATTTTGAGCGTTTGGAAGATTTGCCTGTTAAATCGCAGGTACAGCCAGGAGAGATTTACGATCAGCTGCCGGAAAAACCACCGGAAATGAGTGAGTCACTTGAACAAATCATGGAAGATCTGAACAAGATCATTCTTCCGGGAATTACTCATTGGCAAAGCCCTAAGTTTTTTGCCTATTTTCCCGCAAACTCAAGCCTTCCCTCATTGTTTGCTGAAATGCTGACAGCAGCCATGGGAGTTCAGGGGATGAAGTGGGAAACTTCTCCGGCAGCGGCTGAACTTGAAGAAAAGGTTATGAACTGGCTGAAAAGTGAGATTCAGTTGCCGGAGCATTTTCACGGGGTAATACAGGATTCTGCTTCAACAGCTACATTGGTTTCTTTATTGACGGCACGTGAGAAATATTCTGATTACTCCATTAATGAACAGGGTTTTTATAATCAACCCACATTTCGGATTTATTGTTCTTCAGAAACACATTCTTCCATAGAAAGGGCGGTAAAAGTAGCTGGTTTTGGGAAAGAAAATCTGGTGAAGGTACCTGTTGATTCTGAAAATAAAATTGATACAATTGAGCTTGAGGGAGCCATTCACAAGGATTTGCAAACTGGATATAAACCTTTGGCTGTAATTGCTACCCTGGGAACCACCGGAACAACAGCTGTTGACCCATTAATGGCCATTGCAGATATTAAAAACAGATACGATCTTTGGCTTCATGTAGATGCAGCGTATGCCGGCACTGCACTTCTTCTCGAAGAATATCAATGGATGATTTATGGGATCGAACAAGTAGATACGTTTGTCTTTAATCCGCATAAATGGTTGTTTACCAATTTTGATTGTTCGGCTTATTATGTAAAAGATAAAGAAGCCCTGACAAACACATTTCAAATCGTGCCCGAATATTTAAAGACGCAAGCCGATGGCCAGGTAAACAATTATTCGGATTGGACGATACCATTGGGTAGGCGATTTAGAGCTCTGAAGCTTTGGTTTGTTTTGCGTTATTATGGGATGAATCAAATACGTGAAAAATTGCGCTATCACCTGGAACTTGCTTCAGAGTTTAAACAATGGGTAGAGGAAGCCACTGATTTTGAATTGTTGGCTCCTGTGACAATGAACGTCGTTAGTTTCCGATACCATCCATCTAATATAAATGATGAAGAAAAATTGAATGCATTGAATGAAAAACTGCTTCAAAGAATAAATAAAACCGGAAAGATGTATTTTACACATACAAAAGTTAATGGAAAATATACGTTGCGAATGGTGATTGGACAAACCGATGTGGAGCGTCGTCATATTGAAGAAGCATGGGATGTTATTAATGAAGAACTAACAAAACTTTAGCTCTTCTATACATAAACGCTTTAATAGTCTATTTTGTAATGCGTTAGATATGCAGAAATCACGTGTTTTTATCTAAGTTTTTCCTTTTTTTGTCTCCCACACAAAAAAAGAAAGAAAAAAAAGTCACCGCTGAAATAAAATTTTGATAAATCTACGGAAACCCCAGCCACGGATAAAATAAACTCGTTCCGATTTTAGGATAAAAATCGGAACTCAAACAGTATTTTATCCCAAAACCCTCCCTGCTTCCTTGATTTATAGCAAAATTTTATTAGGCGGGAAAAAAGCACGCTTTTAAGAGGACTGAATTATTCACAAACTTGACGCATGGATAATTCAGGTGAGGTTATTCTTATGCTTACTGCATTTTGCCCTCTTTTTCTTCGTTTAAAAATTTTAGACAGGCCTTGAAGGCGCTGTCAGGTTTTCCTCGGGCTGCATTCTGCAACTGCGACTAATTACCTTCTGGCAAATTTATGGCCATTTTAATATTTAAACTCTACTTCTGAATGTGCTTACTGCATTTTGCCCTCTCTTTCTTCGTTCAAAACTTTAGACAGGTCTTGAAAGACGCTGCCAGGTTTTCCTTCCCGCTGCCGACTGCTGCTGCC
>JBNJFT010000044.1:0-14678 GCA_051747065.1 Bacteroidota bacterium
TTTATATAAGACAGCAGAAATTATACAGCCCGACTATTTGTTTACTGCGATAACTACTTCCATAACAGGAATGGATTTGTCTACATATTTTCAAAAATTATCAGACACTTTTCATCAGCAAAAAATATTTGTTACCGGGCTTCAGGTTCGCCAAAAAGGAGATGTTGATTTGCCTGCAAATATTGAAGTGGTTGCTTCTCCTCTGAAATTCAGCAAAAAACTACAAGATTTATAATATTGCCCCTCTTTTCAAAACAAGATTATAATTAACATGTTGGTTTTTAGTGTTTTATTTAACGGGTTCTAAATAATAAGTCCTGTTAAACAGCTTTGTTTTTATTTCATCATTAAAGATCTTTTTGTCTTATTTATCTGATTCATACTGACTTATTATTTATTTAACATTGTTTAGATTAATAGTTTCGATTTTTAAACAGTTTAAAAAAATGAATCTTATTTATAATACCACTGAGGTAGTTTTTATTTCTGTTTGACAATCAGTATAGTAATTGTGTTTGTTTATTTAGAAATAACTAAAATTCTGTATAATTAATTCAAAATTATTTGGTATTGTGTTTAATTTGTTTGTATATTTGTTTAAACAAAATGATAACAACTAAACACGATAAACTATGACAGGATTAGAATTTAATAACCAACTAATAAACTTAGAGAGCAAACTTGAAAGATTTGCTATGAGTTTGACTTCAGATAGTGAAGAAGCAAAAGACCTGTTGCAAGAAACTTATTACAAGGCACTTGCAAACCGTGATAAATTTATTGGGTATTCAAATCTTAAAGCATGGACTTTCACAATTATGAAGAATACCTTCATTAACAATTACAGGAAAAAACAAAAGGAAAATACACATAATGATCATACCGAGAATGATTATTTTCTTAATCAATCACAAGATAAAGCGCCGGTTAAACCCGACAGTGAGTATTCAATAATAGAGATCAATAAAAAAATTGAAGAGCTGCCGGATGAGTTTAAGGTTCCGTTTAAAATGTTCTTGTCGGGTTTCAAGTATAAGGAAATCGCTGAACAACTGGAGCTAAAAATTGGAACAGTTAAAAGCCGCATTTTCTTCACAAGGAAAAAATTATCAGAAAAATTAGAAGCTTATTAATGCGATTTTTTTTCAGGGTTGCATCAATTTAAGGGCTTTCCATGTTAAATGGTTGGCCCTTAATTTTTTTGTTTGCCACAAGATGTTTTTTCCTGACTGTGACACCAAAAAATTGTATTATTTTTGTGCAAATTTCTAAGGGAAAGTAGTATGGAGCATAAAGCCGGTTTTGTCAATATTATAGGGAATCCGAACGTTGGGAAGTCTACCTTAATGAATACGTTGGTTGGGGAAAAGTTGTCTATCATAACATCAAAGGCGCAAACTACCCGGCATCGAATTATGGGTATTGTAAGCGGAGAAAATTTTCAGGTTGTTTATTCAGATACTCCGGGAATAATAGAGCCTCATTATAAACTCCATCAGAAGATGGTTCGGTTCATTGATTCTGCATTGGAGGACGCAGATGTCATTTTGTATGTCACCGATATGAAGGAGAAATCTGATAAACACGAGGCATATATTGAAAAACTCAGAAATACTGACGTTCCTGTAATTCTAATCGTGAATAAGATTGATATCTCAAGGGATCAGGAAGTTGAAGAAGTGATGGAGAGGTGGGAATCTTTGTTACCAAAAGCAGATATTATGCCGGCCTCAGCCTTGAAAGGCCATAACCTAATTGCCGTATTTGACAGGATACTTGAGCTGCTCCCCGAAAATCCGCCCTATTATTCAAAAGATACACTGACAGATAAACCTGAAAAGTTTTTTGTCTCTGAAATCGTACGCGAGAAGATTTTTAAACATTATAGAAAAGAGATTCCATACTCGACTGATGTTCAGGTAGAAGAGTTTAAAGATGAGGAGAATATATTACGCATCAGGGCCGTAATTTCTGTTTTGAGAAAAAGCCAGAAGGGAATTTTGATCGGTGATAAAGGAAAAGCCCTCAAAAAAGTCGGAATGCATGCGCGTGAGGATCTGGAAGCAATCTATGATAAGAAGGTTTACCTCGAATTGTTTGTAAAAATACAACAAGACTGGAGAGACAAGGACGGATTTTTAAGATCATCCGGTTATACGGAGTAGTTAATTAAATCCGGCAACGTATAATTCATGCGGAAGATACTATACTGAAAATCGAATGAGTACTGTTAAGAAGATAATCATTAATAAAAATAATTCATTGTGAAAGAACTGGAAAAAAAGACATATATTTTCTCTGTTGAAGCTATTGGCTGGGCAATGAGCATGGAAAAAATGAACGACCACCCCAACGAAGTGACAAGTTTTAAATTAGCAGCTGCTAATACTTATAAGTATTTTTCGAGCGCAGTGGTTTCTGAAGAGAACCAGGCTTTTGCAGATAAACTCAGAGATTCTTTAAACGCTGCAAAAGAGGCCGAAAAATTACTCGATGAAATTTCCACCGAAAATGAAGAGCTGGCTAAACAACAAAAAGCACTTTATGAGAAAAGTGGTGAAATTGTCAGCGAGTTAGAAGAAATAACAAAAAAAATCATTTATTAACTATGGCAAAAGATACAGTGGCTATTGTCGGAAGGCCTAATGTAGGAAAATCAACACTATTCAATCGGTTTACCGAGTCACGGAAAGCTATAGTGGATGAGGTGAGTGGAGTTACCAGGGATCGTCATTACGGAGAAGTAGAGTGGGAAGGTAAAACTTTTAATGTGATTGATACAGGAGGCTACGTCAAGAATTCCGAAGATGTGTTTGAAAAGGAGATCCGTAAACAGGTGGAAATAGCCATTAAGGAAGCTGCCGTTGTGTTGTTTCTTGTGGATGTCTCCAGCGGCGTTACAGATTTGGATGAAGTGGTAGCGGAAATGCTCCGTAGCTCTGAGAAGAAAGTGCTGTTGGTAGTAAACAAAGTGGATAACATTCAGCGAAGATATGATGCCTCAGAATTCTATTCGCTTGGCCTCGGAGAAATTTACACGGTATCTTCTATGCATGGCTCAGGTACCGGAGATCTTTTGGATGAAATATGCAACAGTCTCGAGTTCCCGGAAAAGGAGGAAGAAACTGAAATCCCCAGGTACGCTGTTGTCGGACGCCCAAATGTTGGGAAATCTTCACTTATTAATAGCTTAATTGGCGAAGAAAGAAACATAGTTACTCCTGTTTCAGGTACTACAAGAGATTCTATCCACACACGTTATACCAAATTCGGACATGATTTCTATTTGGTTGATACCGCCGGATTACGGAAAAAGGGTAAAGTACATGATGATCTGGAGTTTTATTCTGTGATGAGAGCTATACGAACAGTAGAAAAAGCTGATGTTTGCCTGTTAATGATTGATGCCACAAGACAGATTGAAGCACAGGATGTAAATATCTTAAAATTGATAATTAAAAACCAGCGTGGTGTCGTGCTTCTGGTGAATAAATGGGATTTAGTCGAAAAGGATACTCAAACAACCAAAAGGTTTAAGGAGGAAATAAAGCGCAAGATTGCTCCTTTTCAGGATATCCCAATTGTTTTCACTTCCGCTATATACAAACAACGGATTCACAAAGTTTTAGAAATTGCGGAGAGTGTATATCAGAACAGGCGACGCAGGATTCCTACTCCAAAGCTGAATAAGGTGATAAAAGAAGCCGTAGACCAGTATCGTCCACCAGCTGTACAAGGCAGGTATATAAAAATTAAGTATGTAACGCAATTGCATACCTTTGCGCCTTCTTTTGCATTTTTTTGCAATTATCCGCAATACATTAAACCACCTTACAAACGATATCTCGAAAATGTATTGAGAAAGAATTTTGATTTCCAGGGTGTTCCGATAAGAATATATTTCAGGAAAAAATAGTATCGAAGTTTACAATGGATAATTAAAGGAAGTCATTTTCAGAATGAAAAGCTTCTTTAAACTAAAATATATGAGCAATGACAAAAGAAGAAAAGGCGCAACTAAAGGAAAAGCTTCAGCAGGAAAAAGCCAAAGTAGAAAAACGCATCGCTTCATTGAAAGACCTTACAAAGTCAGTGGAGCCAGATAATGCAATAGGGAGGGTAAGCCGCATGGACGCAATAAACAATAAAAGCGTAAATGATGCAGCCTTACGTACAGCTCAAAATAAACTGCAAAGCATTGAAAATGCCCTTCAAAATATTGACAATGAAGATTTCGGTCATTGTAAGCGTTGTGGCAAACCTATACAAATGGGCAGGTTGGTAATTATGCCTGAGAGCACCAAATGTGTGAAATGTGCACAAAGATGAAGATTAATGATGTTATTCTTCTAAAAAAGTGTTTATCAATTCCAATTTGCTGAGTCGTGTATTTTTTTTATTTTTCACATTAAAAGTAAATAAAACAATGCAACAACGTATATCTTCATGAACGTAGTGAATAATTTAACAATAGAACAATAAAATCATACTCAAATGAAAAGACATTTACCTTTATTTTTAATATCTCTGTTCATAAGTTTAAGCAGTTACACACAGGAAACGAAAAATTATTACCATGAAGCAAAACCATTTTTAAAGAGTCAGGAAAAAGAAAAAAGTGACTTGCTTTACGATTATGATGTTAAGTTTTATCATCTGGATATAGAAGCTTCTAATGAATCAGACCTGATTGAAGGGAATGTACTTATAAAAACAAAAGTTAAAACAGATGAACTCAATCAATTTGGGATTGAGCTGGTTAATTCACTTACTGTAGATTCGGTTATTATTAACGGGAAAAATTCTAACTTTGAACATAATGATAATCTTTTAGAGGTAGAGTTGGGAACAACTTTCAGTTCTGGAGATAACCTGGATGCCAGGGTATATTATAATGGGGAAACAGGATCCGGAATGAGAAAAGAGACTGATTCAAAATGGGGGAAGGATGTAAATTATACATTATCCGAGTCGTTTCATGCAAAAGACTGGTTTCCAAGCAAAGAAGTGTTGACAGATAAAGCCGATTCAGCCTATATTTATGTAACTACGGATGAAAACTTAAAAGTTGGATCAAATGGAATATTGAAAGGTATAGATTCACTGGATAATGAAAAGGTAAGATATCGGTGGGAGACAAGTCATCCTATTAATTATTATTTGATATCAGTTGCTATTGGTGATTTTCTGGAGTATAGCTATTATATGACATCGGGAGAAGGTGACTCTGATTCATTACTTATACAAAATTTCTTATATGATGAACAAGAGTGCTTAAATGAGAATAAAAATGTCATCGATCAGACAGCTGATTTTATTGCTTTATTGAATGATAAATATGGCCCGTACCCATTTAAGGATGAAAAATATGGGCATTGTATGGCTCCTTTTGGAGGTGCTATGGAACATCAAACAATGAGCACCATGGGGTATTTTGATTTCGGAATTACCATTCATGAATTGGCACATCAGTGGTTTGGAGACTATGTTACTTGTGCTGACTGGCAAGACATATGGATTAATGAAGGATTCGCTTCCTATACAGAATATTTAGGAGAAGAGTTTTTGCATGATCAGGAAAGTGCAGATGCGTGGATGAAAGATGCACATGATTATATATTAAGCGAAAAAGGAGGTAGTGTTTATGTTCCTGAAAGTTATAAAGAATTTGAATCCCGGATTTTTGATTATCGGTTGACTTATAAGAAAGGTGCTGCAATTGTTCACCAAATACGTTTTGAATTAAATAACGATTCCGTTTTCTTTAAAACCCTACGGAATTTTTTGAGTGAATATGCTGATTCTGCCGCAACAGGGGAAGATTTTCGAGAAGTATTGGAGCAGACTTCAGGAAAAGATTTTTCTGATTTCTTTGATCAATGGTATTATGGTGAAGGACATCCCATTATACAAACAGAGGTGGTTAGGCCTGAAAATTCCGATTCAGTAAGCCTTGTTGTTAAACAGGAATCATCAATGCCCCAGATTACACCTTTTTTCAAAATGCATACTGAATACCTAATTCAACATAGTGAGGGAGATACATTAATAAGAACCTATCAAAAACAACCAAAAGATACATTTAATATAAACATGCCTCATGAAATAGAGAGTATTGAAGTTGACCCTAATAACTGGATTATTAATGAAGTTAATCAAAGCCCAACCTCTTTTGAAAACCAGTTGTCAGATAATGACGATAAAAAGTGGGAGTTATACCCTAATCCGGTGAAAGGAAACTTGCATATCAAACATTTGTCTTCTAAAAAACCCGGCTATACAAATATTAACTTATACAATGCAAAAGGTGTAAAAGTTAACTCCTACAGATTTACAGGTAATAAGGAAATGATTATTAATTTTAACGAACTGGCTTCAGGAGTGTATTATGTAGAATTGATCAGTGAAAAGCATCAATCAACACAGAAAATAATAAATATTGAATAGAAGAAATAGACTACAAATGGCTACAATTTTTTTACGTTCATATTTTTTATCAGGCAGGTTCTTAAAAACACATACTTTTAGCTGAAAGAAAAGCAGTTAGTAATCAGTAGTTAGTAGCGATTTGGCAATAGTTAAAGGCTATAGAATTTATTTCCTGGCTAGCAATGACTACCTGCATATGAAAATTATTTAACTTTTACGACCTCTACTATCTACTATCTACTTCTCAGTTAATTGATGAGCGTTTTAATATTTACTATCTACTCCTGAAAATGCCTAAAAAAATGAGCATTTCCCGGGTTAACAGTTATTTGAGATCAAAAGGCATTTCATTAATTATCTTTATTTCTTCAGGTGTAACTTTTGCCTGAACCGGAATGATCTCTACTCCCTTATTGTATGCCTCTACCAATGTTTTTGAATATTCCGGGTCAATCTCCCATGCAGGTGCAAAAATGTCTACGTCTGTGCGTTGAACAACATATAGCATTACAGCACGCATTCCTTGTTCTTTGACACGGATTAAACTTTTCAGGTGTTTTTTTCCTCTTTTGGTGACGGCATCAGGAAAACGTCCATAGTTCCCATCCTTGAGTGTTACATTTTTTACTTCAATGAAAGCCTTTTCCCGGCTATTTTCTGCATATAAATCAAAACGGCTGTTTTCAAAGATCACTTCCCTTTTTACGGTGTTGTAACCCGAAAGTTTCACTAATTCCCCGTTTTTTACCGCTTCAAAAGCCAGCTGGTTGGGTATGTTGGTATTGATTCCTACCCAGTCCCCATTGATTTTAATCATCTCCCATGTAAACTTTGTCTTTCTTTTTGGGTCATTTACGGGAGTCATGTAAACTTCTGCTCCTTCTTCCAGGCAACTTTTCATTGACCCTGAATTTGTGCAGTGAGCTGTGACGATCTGTCCATTGTCAAGTGTTACGTCTGCAAGAAAGCGTTTGTATCGTTTTATTAGTCGTCCGTGGGTTAGTGGTTTGTCAAATTTCATAATATTATTGTTCTATTGTTAAATTGTCAAATTGTTAGGTCGCTATTAATATTTAAGAAAAAGTGTTCTGTTCATCGTCTTTTGTCGACACTCTGTTAATGAGCACTTCATGTGAATAAGTTTGACAAAGATTTAAGGGAGATGTTTATTTTTGAAACCAACTATTTCGGTAAGATATTAAAAAAGTTAATAATTATTCATTTTTTGCAGGTGCGTCAATTTTTACACATCTGCTGCCTTGCGAATGCCTTGAAGCAGGAAGCTACATCGGTGGCTTTCGGCGTCTTGCATCTGCATCAAACTTGACGCATGAAGAATTCAGGTTAAAACTTTTTTTGATGAGGGTTATTTTTATATCTTTGATTTTCGTCTTGTTTTTAAACGAGTTAATAAATAAAGTATGCTCCCAGAATATAAAAGTATAAAAGATTGTATACTCTGGTAATTTTGAATTAATAAAAAACACTATTCATGAATCTTCTCGGCAACATTATTTGGTTAATTTTTGGCGGTCTGGTCACAGCCATTGAATATTTTTTATCAAGTTTGGTATTAATTATTACTATAATTGGAATTCCGTTTGGGTTGCAAACCATGAAACTTGGTCTTTTGACACTTTGGCCTTTTGGGCAGAAGGCTGAAAAGCGGGAAACTTCCAGTGGATGTTTGAATTTGTTTATGAACGTACTCTGGATAATTATTGGTGGAATCTGGATTAGTCTAACTCATGTGTTATTTGGTGTACTTTTGTTCATCACCATAATAGGAATTCCTTTTGCCCGACAGCATTTTAAATTAGCAGGCCTGGCTTTGACTCCTTTTGGATATGATGTTGTTTATAAGTAGGAACAGTTTCAGGATGAGGGACAATTTTATTATCCTAAGAGCAATTTATTGAAAATGATTCTAATTGTTACAATTTTTGTATCTTGCCAGAAAATAAATAATTCGGTCTATGAACTACCAGGAATACATGTTACCGGTAATTGTTTCAAATTTATTGGCTATCATTATTATGTTGAGTTGTTTCCATTTTCCCAGAATAATGAGGGTGATTATGGGGCTTATTTTTATTGTTGCAGGAATAATTAATTTGATAAATATTTATAACAATCCAACTGTATATGTAGATGGATTTGGGCCGGCGGCAATAGATTTTTATAAAGAGATCATTTATGGGCCATTTAGTAAACAACCTGGTATTTATGTGGCTTTGATTTCTATCGGGCAAGTACTGGTAGGAGCGCTTTTATGGCTGAAGAAATTTTTATATTACCTTGGAGCTTTTGGCGGATTTATATTTTTTGTTGCAATCACCCCGTTAGGTGCAGGTTCTGCATTTCCGGCCCCTGTTTTTCTGGCCTTTGCCATGTTAGCATTATTATTCAGAAAAAGAACTAAGACGGTTTTCGGAACATAGCACAAGGCAAATTTATAATATTTTGGGTGTTTTGATAACATTCTGAGTTTCGGGTTTCATGTTCCATGTTCCACGTTTTAGGTTTGTAAAAAATTATATAGGCAGATTCAGGAGTTTATTATAATCCTTCTGTTGAAAATAAACTTTGTGCTATTGCTATGGTCAAATTATTATTGTAAAACCAAAAATGATGAATTATGAGAAGACCTTTTTTATTCCTGCTGGTTGTATTTTTGACAGTTCCCGTTTTTTCATTTGCTCAGCAAAGCAAAGATGATATTATTGAAACAATGGGAGAACATATTGAATATTTACGCCATCGGTTGGATGTGGTGGAAAAATCGATAGACGATATTTTATGGTATAAAAAAGTTGGAGATGTAGCTCATGTTGATAAAGTTTACATGACAGGTCCTCCACTTTGGAAGGAAGAAAATCCGGATGCACAGGGAGCAGGAAACCCTGTAAAGTTCCGTTCTTATGTTTTTATTCCAAAGGATCTTGAAAAAGGCGAAGAGTATCCCTTGATTGTTTTTCCACATGGGGGAGTGCATAGTGATTTCAACACCTATTATGCACATATCATACGTGAATTAATGGCCCAGAAGTATATTGTGGTAGCTGCCGAATACAGAGGAAGTACCGGTTACGGTAAACGCCATTATGAAAAAATTGACTATGGTGGACGTGAGGTTGCCGATGTGGACGCAAGCCGTCAATATATGATCGATAATTATCCTTTTGTTGATGAAAACAAAGTTGGAATCATTGGATGGAGCCATGGAGGTTTGATAGCTCTTCATAATATATTCGACAATCCCGATAATTACGACGTAGCTTATTCCGGAGTTCCGGTAAGTGACCTTATCGCAAGAATGGGGTATAAAACCCAGGGCTATAGAGATTTGTATTCAGCAGATTATCATATAGGACAAACTGCTTATGAGAACGTGGAGGAATATAAACGACGATCACCGGCGTGGAATGCGGAAAAACTGGAAGATGTTCCATTGCTGATTCATTCCAATACAAACGATGCCGATGTTAATGTTCTGGAAGTGGAACATTTGATCAAATCACTTAAAGCACATAACAAAGATTTTGAATATAAAATTTACGAAGACGTACCGGGCGGGCATTCTTTTAACCGCATGGATACGCAAAAGGCAAAGGAAATTCGGGTAGAAATATATAAATTTTTGGATAAAGAATTAGATCCACCCCAGAAAATCAACTCAGTCAGAGATCTAAATAAGGCTGCTTATATGGGCTTTTAGTATAAATATCAATGTCCCGGGTATTACCTGAATTTTATCCGGGACAAATGATATTCATTTATTATTATCTGTTTTTTGACCTTTTGCATTCTCTCCCAGTTTCTTATATATATTGCTCCTGAAAATATACAGATAACTTGAAAATAAGGAAATAGTTACTTATATTTAGTATTTTAATATACAATCTATGTTTTCAGGACAGAATTTCTTTTTCACCCTATTTCTTATTTTCATTAATGTTTCTTGCCAAACAGAAAAATCCCCCAATAGTTTTATTTTATCCGAAACTGAGGCTTATAAAATTGAATTTGTATTAGTGAACAAGGGAGAGTTTTATATGGGAAACGAAAATGGGGAAAAGGACGAAAAGCCCCGGCATCTTGTAAAATTAAATGATTTTTATATAAGTAAACATGAAGTGACTAATGCCCAATTTTGTGAGTTTTTAAATTCCGAAGGAAAAAGTAATGATGATGGAATACCTTATATCGAGATAGAAGATAAGGATTGTAAAATTCAATATAACCGAAAAGGTTTTTATCCGAAAGTTGACTATATAAATCATCCAGTTATAGAAGTGACCTGGTATGGTGCAAATGCCTATTCAAAATGGAAAGGAGGAAGATTGCCAACTGAGGCAGAATGGGAATATGCTGCCAAGGGGGGCAGCAAGTCTGAAGATTATAAATACAGCGGAAGCAATAATCCTGATAAAGTTGCCTGGTATGATAAAAATTCTCAGGGACGAACACATGTTGTTGGAACAAAAATGGCCAATGAGTTGGGGTTATATGATATGAGCGGAAATGTATGGGAATGGACTAATGATTATTATCGCTGGAATTATTATCGCATTAGCCCCACAGATAACCCTGAGGGGCCTGAATGGAGTACCGTGAAAGCCGTGCGTGGGGGTAGTTGGGGATACAATGAAGATTACCTAAGACCATCTTTCAGAAAGATAAATAGCCCGGATGCAGGGAATTTTAATTTAGGTTTTAGAGTTGTAAAAGATTCATTATAGACACAATCATGAGTAAATAATCAGTTAGATTACAATGTATTATCATTAAAAGTATGAATCCTATAGCCTTTGACTGCTGACCAATCGCTGCTTAATGCTAACTACCGGCTACTTTCTTTCAGCTAAAAACCCGTGTTTCCAAATTTAACCTCTACTTCTGAAATTGTCTAATTAAATGCAGGCTAAATAGTTTACTTTCTTTTCTTTGATTAAATTTGTACCTTAATTATTCAATGAATTTAATTTTATGGCCGATGGGAAAGAAGAACTTTAAAAAGCAGAAAAGATCAGGAAAAGAAGAAGAAAATATACGGCTAAACAAATACATAGCCAATAGTGGTATCTGTTCCAGAAGGGAAGCAGATAAGCTTATAGAGTCCGGATTAATTCAGGTGAACGGAAAAGTTGTAAAAGAATTGGGAACCAAGATTTCCAGTGAGGATGAAGTTCGCTATAAGGGACAACTCCTGAAAAATGAGAAACCGGTCTATATACTACTGAATAAGCCCAAGGATGTAGTGACAACCGTAAAAGATGAAAATGCACCCAGAACAGTGATTGACCTGGTAAAACATGCCTGCCCGGAAAGAGTATATCCTGTAGGTCGGCTTGATAGAGGTACAACAGGCGTATTGCTTTTAACAAATGATGGAGAATTGGCTAAAAGGCTGACACATCCTAAATATAAGAAAAAAAAGATATACCACGTTGTGTTGGACAAACCCGTAACCAAAAAGCATCTGGAACAAATTGTTGAGGGCGTGGATATAGGAGATGAGGTAGTTACTGCCGATGCAATTAATTACGTGTCTCCGGAAAAGAAAGAGGAGGTTGGTGTAGAAATACATACCGGCCAAAACCGTGTGATCCGGAGAATTTTTGAATCGTTGGGGTATTCAGTAAGAAAGCTGGACAGGGTTTATTTTGCCGGGTTAACAAAAAAGAATGTGGCGCGAGGCAAATATCGATTCCTTACAAAGAAAGAAATTAACATGCTTAAAATGAATGCATTTAAGTAATCTTATCGTGTCTAAACATTGTTTAACCCGGTATTCTCTGTCAAATAATTTTGTTATAAATTGTTTATCAGGCAATTAAATAATTTAGAATGCAAAAACCATTCTCTGTATTTTTACTTTTTTTATTCATCTTTCAGCCCGGAAAAGGCAAAAACTTTGACGCATTAAAGGGGGTGCTTCATGTAAATACGAATAATTATGCTTTGCAGTCTGTAATAGCTGAGCCTTCTGATCCTCCTGAAGAGCTAAAAGTACGAATTCAACAGAAATACGAATTGATTGATGGTAAACAATGGTTTCCAACTCAGCTTAATACAAGAATTGAATTTTCTGAACTTAGCAGAAGAACTGAAAACTATGAATATTCATTGATTGGAGACGGAAAAACTTATCTGAGGAATATTAAATTAAATCCTGATCTGAATCCGAAAGATTTTGACCATGTAGAATTAAATATTCCTGACAGTGCTTATAAAACAGATGAGGAATACTGGCAATCAAACAGGGCAGCAGATTTTACCCAAAGAGAAAGAAGAACTTATGAAGTTATTGATAGTATAGGTGAAGAAAATAATTTTGATAGAAGCCTTAAAACACTCCGGGTTTTTTCTAAGGGGTATGTTCCTTATAAGTTTTTAAATCTGGACATTAGAAAATTTATTGGATATAATCAATACGAAGGATGGCGGTTTGGTACCGGATTTATGACAAATGATAAATTGTCTTCTGTTTTTTCTGTAGGAGGATATATTGGATATGGACTGAAAGATGAAAAATATAAATATGGAGGGGAATTATTGATTTCTTTACATGAAGCATCAGAAAGCCGGCTTGATTTCTCATATACTGATGATGTCATAGAAAGCGGTGGATATTCATTCTTGGAGAGCAGAAAGAACCTTACTACTACGGAATCTTTCAGAGATTACATGGTTGAAAGTATGTTCCATTCAGAAACATACGAAGGAGGTTTTTCATTCAGAAGTTTTGATTACCTTAAAACCCGATTATTTGCGCATCAAAGTTTGACCGGTTCATTTAAAGATTATGCATTTCAGGCAGGGGATCAGCTTCACAAAGATGAGTTTTCGAATACAGAAGCAGGAGTACAGTTTAAGTATTCCTATGGAGAAAAGTTTTTAAAGACGCCGTGGGGAAAGTTTTCTCAGGGAACAGAGTATCCGGTTTTATATGCAAATGTTAAAAGAGGAATGGAATTATTTGGCGGTGATTTCAATTATACAAAACTTGAAGGACGGTTAGAGTATGATTTTCTCACAGAAACTTTCGGCAATACCAAATTAAACCTTGTTGGTGGTTTGGTTTACGGGGATGTTCCCGTTTTTAGACTTTATAATGGTCATGGTAGCCATGAAAGCCAGTTTACATTTCAGGTAGATAATAGTTTTGCAACAATGCGCCTGAATGAGTTTTATGCTGATCGTTTTATTTCATTATTTTTCAAACAGAATTTTGGCTCCTTATTATTTAAAACTCAAGTATTTAAACCCAAAATATCCTTTGTTACAAATAGCGGCTGGGGTACCCTCGACAAAAAAGAGATTCATAAGAATATTTCTCTGAAAAGCTTTTCAAAAGGCTATTATGAAAGTGGTTTGCTTATAGAAAATATCCTCTCAGCAAACTTTTTTAGTTATGGTGTAGGGATATATTATAGATATGGTCCTTATGCTTTTGATAAACCTGCGGATAATATTGCTTATAAGTTATGTTTCCGGTTTAGATTAGGCAATAATTAGTAGGCATTTTTAGAAGTACCGGCTATATTTCTATAAGAATTCAGAATTCAGAATACGATAAATCTAATTATCAACGAAATACAAAAATATTGTATCTGGTATTTTAATGTGTTAGTTTAAAAAATGAGCGTTTTATAAAATTCTATTTAACCCGAATATTTCAAGAATTATTCCTGTCTCCGACAGCGACTAAGATTACCTTCGGTGAGCTCACTTCGTTTCGGTTCACTAAAATTTTTTCAAAAATTTAAGTTTCCCGAATCAAGTTCGGAACAGGCTATCTAAGTCGGGTTTATCCTGCTTTTTAATCATTTTTGCCTTTTTCGGGGTTTTGCATTGCTTAATTTTGTAGATAACTTCCTGCAATTCAATAGGTTGCTTACTTCTGAAAGTGCCTTTATAGCTGAAAAAGAAGTAGAAAGTAGTTAGTACCCGGTAGACAGTAGCGATTCCGATTCTGCATTCTGCATTCTGCCTGCCTGCCGGCAGGCAGGCATTCTGAATTCTTTTATATACCTGCTTAAGGCTCTGGAATTACTAACCTGAACCCAAGGTAATTACCTCCATTGCCGGGGTCTTCCTTAAATCTGTTTTCCACGCTAACGTTATTTGCCTCTGAATTCCAGTGTCCTCCTTTGTATACTTTTATTGATTGGTTCTTTGGAGGTGTTGGGTTTACCAGGGTATCAGAGGATGCCGAGGAATACATGCTCTCATTGTACCAATCC
>JBNJFT010000044.1:14778-15963 GCA_051747065.1 Bacteroidota bacterium
CCTCCTTTGTATACTTTTATTGATTGGTTCTTTGGAGGTGTTGGGTTTACCAGGGTATCAGAGGATGCCGAGGAATACATGCTCTCATTGTACCAATCCATACACCATTCAGCTGCATTACCAAGAATATCGTATAAGTCGTTGTAGTTTGGTGTTTTTTCACCTATTCTGTGAATTGAGTTGTCCGAATTGTCTTTGTACCAGGCAATATCATCAAGATTACTTGCATCCGTTTCTTTTGAACAATAAATCCATTCGGTTTCGGTTGGTAATCTTCCACCTGCCCAATTGCAAAAGTTTTTTGCTCCATACCATGTAACATTGGTTACAGGCATAGAATCGGTGTTTGTTTCTGGTTTAAATTGTCCGTCTTCATAAACTATTTCATTGTTGTTACTAACGTGAAGATATTTTATCCCGGAATAGTAGCCATTTTCATTGGCTTCGATTGCATTTAAAAAGGAACAGAACTGTTCATTTGTTATTTCATATTTGCTTATTTTGAAAGGAGAGAGAATGATTGTTTTTGAATTGTAATCGAATGTGTCCCGGGCAAATGATGTAAAGCTTAGATTTGTAAGGTTGCTTTCGGGAGATTCTGTCAATTCTACCGTGATATTATTGCTAGCTATTATTGTATCAGGTTCGTCCTCTTCGCCTTTTATGTATTCATCTATTAAGTCTCTTGCATAAAAATAATTCCAGTCTTTGTCATTTAAAGATTCATCGGAATATGTAACTTCCAGATTTAATTCATGTTCACCTGTATTTAGATGATCTGTTGTCCACAGAAAGCTGAAATTTTGTTGTTTTGTTGTGTCGTGATAGTAGGTTGAATCATTAATAGTAAATTCTATAGAGTGAACCGTATGATAGATGTCAAAACCGCTTAATTGGGCGGCAACTTTTACTTCAGCTCCTTTGATGATTTTGGAATCAGCATCTGGATTTACAATTTTGAATTCCGGGTTCAGTTCACTGTCATCTTCTTCACATGCAGAGAAAAATCCAATTACAAGAAAAAAAGATATAGCAGGTAAAAAATATGTTTTAAAGAGAAGGCTTGATTTCATAGTTCACTCTTTTTGTTTAAAGGTTAAAAATAACAAATATTCCTTTCTATTCAAAACGGTTAAAATCATTTCAGGTGCATAATTATCACCAGAAAGCCGCCAGGCGGATGAG
>JBNJFT010000045.1:0-15943 GCA_051747065.1 Bacteroidota bacterium
CCTTCGGTAATTGCTACAACGACTTCTCTTCCCATGATAGTGCGTTTTAAGTGGGCATCGCCATTGTCTTCAGCCGTATTGTGATTGTATTGATCGTAAGGTTTTTCAGGTGCTAATCCTTCGAGCCAGTTTTCAAAATCCTGATGAAGCCCGGGTTCATCATCGTTTATAAAAACGCTGGCTGTTATGTGCATTGCGTTTACCAGAACCATTCCTTCTTTTATGCCGCTTTTATCTACAGCTTCTTCAATTGCTGGCGTAATGTTGATAAGCTCTCTTCGGGATTTTGTTTCAAACCATAATTCTTTTCTGTATGATTTCATAACTCTCCTTTTTTATTTGATTTGCAAACTATCAATAATATTATCTATTCTATTATCGAGTAACTCGTCTACTTTTTCAAAGTTTTCCCGTTTATCAAGTTTTTCATTTACACTGAAATAAAATTTGATTTTTGGTTCTGTCCCTGATGGCCGTATTGAAATCTTTGAACCGTCTTTAAGGACATATTGAAGCACGTTTGATTTTGGCAAATCGATATTCGTCCGGATCTGGCTCAAAATATCATCGGTCTTTTGTTTGTAATAATCATGAATTAGCATGATCTCTTCTCCATTGATTGTATCTGGCGGATTGTTTCTGAATTTGTCCATCATTTGTTTTATTTCTTCTTCGCCTTCTTTTCCTTTTTTCACAATGGATAGCAAGCGCTCTTTGTAAAAACCATGTTCTACATAAATATCAATGAGCCTGTCATATAATGAATTTCCCTCGTGTTTAGCAAAAGCAGTTACTTCTGCAAGCAGGGCACACGAAATAACAGCATCTTTATCCCGAACGAATTCTCCGGCGAGATATCCGTAACTCTCTTCCCCTCCTCCTATGAAAGTTTTTTCGCCTTCAAGGGATTTAATTTTATCCGCTATGTACTTAAATCCGGTAAGGGTATTATATGTTTCTACATTGTTCTCTTCTGCAATATTTTCCAAAAGTTCACTTGTTACAATCGTTTTCACAATGTATTCTTTTCCTTTTAACTTCCCTTTTTCTCTCCATTGGCTGATTAGGTAGTCGACCAGCAATGCTGCCGCCTGATTGCCATCAAGGATTTCGATTTTTCCCTTATTTGTTCTGACTGCTATGCCTACTCTATCTGAGTCGGGGTCTGTAGCCATTACCAGATCAGCATTCGTTTCTTCTGCCTTATTAATTGCCATTTCAAGCGCGGCATTTTCTTCGGGATTAGGGGAATGTACTGTGGGAAAGTCTCCATTTATTTCATCCTGCTCAGGGACGTGTATGATATTTGTAAACCCGAATTTTTCCAGTGCTTTGGGTACAAGTTCAACCCCGGTGCCATGAAGTGGTGTGTAAACGATCTTCAGGTCTTTTTCTTTGTCTATTATTTCCGGGTTAAGAGACAGGCTTTTAATGTTTTCAAGATAGATATTATCAATTTCCCGGCTAATGGTTTCAATTAGGTTCTGATCACCGTTGAAATTTACTGCGTCAATGCCGGTAATCTTTTTTACTTCGTTGATAATGTTTTTGTCATGTGGGGAGATGATTTGTCCGCCGTCTTCCCAGTAAACTTTGTAGCCGTTATATTCTTTTGGATTATGCGATGCTGTTATGACAATTCCTGCCTGACATTCAAGATGACGAATTGCAAATGAAAGTTCAGGTGTAGGGCGTAATTTATCGAACAAATATGCTTTAATCCCGTTAGCGCTTAAGATTTCTGCAGCTTTCTCAGCAAACAGTCTGCTGTTGTTTCTGCTGTCGTGGGCAATGGCAACTTTTTGAAGTTTCAGGTCGGTGAATTTTTTCTTTATATAATTGCTTAATCCCTGTGTTGCCATTCCGACAGTATAGATGTTCATGCGGTTGGTTCCAACACCCATGACTCCACGCAAACCTCCTGTCCCAAATTCTAAGTCTTTGTAAAAGGCATCAATGAGTTCTTGTTCATCATTTTCCATGAGATATTTTACCTGCTTTTTGGTAGCTTCATCATAATTTCCTTCCAGCCACTTATTTGCCTTTTGTTTTACTTGTGTTAATACATCAATATCTGCCATAATCTGATTTTTTATTTATTAACAGGATTTAGTTTTGAATTGTTTAAAATTACGAAAAAATGAAGGACATTTGCAAACAAGAAATGTTATATGTTTTGGATATTAAAACTTTTTAACATTTCTTTCAGACTGTCTTTCCAGTAGGGAATTTCAATATGTAGCTCCGATTTTATTTTTTCTTTATTGAGTACACTGTAATGTGGTCTTGGAGCTTTGGTTGGAAAGTCTTTGCTTTCTATTGGTTGAATATCACAATTGATATTTAGAATATTTCTGATTTCCATAGCAAAATCGTACCAGCTGCATACACCTTCATTTGAAAAATGATATATACCAAAAGGAAGGTTGTTTTTGGAAGTAGTCGCAACTTTTAAAAGAACTTCAGCCAGATCACGGGCATAAGTTGGATTCCCGACCTGGTCAAAGACAACCTTTAATTGGTCACGTTCTTTTGCCAGCCGGGCAATGCTTTTTACAAAATTCTTACCCGTTTGCGAGTATAGCCAGGAAGTCCGTATAACCATTCCGGCTTGTTTTTCCATGATATTTACTTCGCCTGCTCTTTTGCTTTTTCCGTAGACACTTACAGGATTTGTTGGGTCGTCTTCCTTATAAGGTTTGTACTGTGTGCCATCAAACACATAATCAGTGGAAATATGCATTAGATATATGTTATTGGACTGCGCAATTGTAGCCAAATTATCTACAGCTTTGTCATTCACCAGAAATGCTTTTTCCTTTTCATCTTCAGCATTGTCTACATTCGTATAGGCGGCACAGTTAATAATTCGGTCAATATTGTTATTTAGGAGAAAGCGCTCTGTTTCTTCTTTTTCAGTTATATCCAGTTCCTTTTCAGTTTTGAAGAAAAATTTTGTCTCATCTGAGAAATGTTCGGATAAGTTGTATATTTCGATTGCCAGTTGACCGTTGAAGCCTGTAACCAGAATGTTCATATCTGCCTAATTTGAAAAGTTTATCTCAGCGTCTTTTAAATCGGGAAGCACCCTGTCTTTTGCAGAAATAATAGCATCATTATCAGGGATTTTCCAGTCTATATTCAATGTGGCATCTCTGAAGTTTATTCCTCTTTCTGATTCAGGAGAATAAAAGCTGTCACACTTATAAAGTACAATTGCCTTTTCGCTTAACACTGAAAATCCATGAGCAAAACCTTTCGGAATGAGCAATTGGTATTTGTTTTCTGACGATAGTTCTATTCCTTGCCATTGACCGAAAGTAGGAGAGTTTTTTCGTATATCAACTGCTACGTCATAAATTTTTCCTGAGATCACCCTTACGAGTTTGGCTTGTGCATAAGGAGCCAGTTGGTAATGCAAACCTCTGATCGTTCCGTAGGAAGACAACGATTCATTGTCTTGAACAAAAGAATAGTGTAAATTATGTTGCTGGAATCTCTTCTGATTGTAACTTTCAAAAAAGTAACCTCTATTATCTTCAAAAACTTTGGGTTCTATGATATTTAGCCCGGAGATGTTAGTTTCTTTAACTATCATTTGTATAAAGTTTTGAAATTTTGAACCATATAATCTGTTCTGTTTTATGCGCAACGGGTTATATGGTTTATTATATTCGTTTTATATCTATTTTTTTGGGGGAGCAATTTTACTTTTAGCCAATTTAATAAGATATTGCCCGTACTGGTTTTTTTGTAATTCTTCTCCAAGCGCCAATAGTTGTTCTCTTGTGATGTAGCCCATGTTGAAGGCAATTTCTTCAATACATGCAATTTTAAGGCCTTGCCGCTTTTCGATTGTAGAGATGAAATTGGAAGCCTGGAGCAGGCTGTCATGAGTTCCGGTGTCAAGCCATGCCATTCCTCTTCCCAGTAATTCAACTTTAAGCCTTTTTTCTTTAAGGTAGAGTTTATTTAAGTCTGTTATCTCCAGCTCTCCTCTTGATGAGGGTTTTAATGATTTTGCCTTTTCTATCACATCGTTGCTGTAGAAATAAAGCCCTGTAACTGCGTAGTTGGATTTAGGTTGTTCGGGTTTTTCTTCTAAACTCAGCACATTACCGTTTTCATCAAAATCAACAACCCCATATCTTTGCGGGTCATTGACATAATAACCGAATACAATAGCGCCATCTTTCAGTTTGGCTGCATTGTACAAAACACTGCTGAAATTATAGCCGTAATAGATGTTATCTCCCAAAATCATACACACATTATCATTGCCAATAAAGTCTTCTCCTATGATAAAAGCCTGGGCAAGTCCGTCGGGTGAAGGTTGCACTTCATAGGATAGTTTAATTCCCAATTTTGATCCATCACCAAGCAGGTTTTCGTAAAGATGGATCTCTTCAGGGGTTGAAATGACCAGAATTTCCTTAATTCCTGCAAGCATTAGTACTGATAAAGGATAATAGATCATCGGTTTGTCATAGATTGGGATGATCTGTTTCGAGATACTCTTTGTCAGAGGATAAAGTCTTGTGCCTGCACCGCCGGCTAAAATAATTCCTTTCATAATAATTTAAGTTCTTTTTCGAAATATTCAATTGTTTTTTTAAGTCCTGTTTCCAGGTTTATTGTTGGTTCCCAGTCTAGTACATTTTTTGCTTTTGTAATATCGGGTTGACGTTGAACGGGATCATCTTCGGGTAAAGGATAAAATTTCAATTCGGACTTTGAATTGGTATACGAGATGATTTTTTTAGCCAGCTCGATCATAGTAAATACGCATGGATTACCAAGGTTGATAGGTTTGGTGTTTTCATCACTACTGTTCATCAATCTTATTAAAGCTTCAACTAAATCATCTACGTATTGAAAACTACGGGTTTGCTCTCCGTTTCCGAAAATTGTAATTGGTTCATTTTTTAAAGCCTGAATGATAAAGTTTGAAATCACTCTTCCGTCATTAAGGCTCATTCTTGTCCCATAGGTGTTAAAAACCCTTGCAATCCTGATGTTTACATTATTTTGAATGTTGTAATTAATAAACAATGATTCTGCGCATCTTTTTCCCTCATCATAGCATGACCTTGATCCTATTGGATTTACATTACCCCAATAATCTTCAGTTTGAGGTTGTATTGACGGATCGCCATAAACTTCACTTGTAGAAGCTTGTAATATTTTTCCGTGAATTCTCTTTGCCAGGCCCAGCATGTTTATAGCTCCCATGACAGATGTTTTAATCGTTTTTATAGGATTATACTGGTAATGAATTGGTGAGGCCGGGCAAGCCAGGTTATATATTTCATCAACTTCTGCAAAGTAGGGTTGGGTAATATCATGGCGGATTAATTCAAAGAAAGGGTTATCCATTAAATGTATGATGTTTTTTTTCGAACCTGTGAAATAGTTATCCAAACATAACACTTCATTCCCTTCATTTAATAATCTTTCACAAAGATGTGATCCGATAAAACCAGCGCCTCCTGTAACAAGTATTTTTTTCATTGATAAAAACGAAATAATGTTGTAGCCTACACAAAGATTGTAAATTTCTTTGAATAATACGGGATAGTTTTATTATTTTATTTAAACTGAATAATTCTGTGTAAAGGAATAGTAAATTTAAAGACATTATTATTAAATTGAACTTGTTCAGGAACATTTTTATCTTCTTTCTCGTATCAAAAAGTTTAAAGTCAATAGTAAATATAGGTATTATGATAACTTGGATAAAAAAAATTTTTCTTACTGTTTCTCTTTTAGGCGTTTTTATTATGGGTTTTTCACAGGAAGGTGTGTTGACTCTCAAAGGAGCCGTTGAGAAAGGTGAAGAGCCTTTAAACGATGCGCAAATAACTCTTTACCAGGACTCTGAAGAAGTAGAGAACATTCGTACAGGTAATGATGGGGAATTCAGTGTAGACATGGAGATCAATAAGGAGTATACCGTAGAATTCTCCAAAGATGAATATGTCAGTAAGAAAATTTTTGTAGATGCAAATGTGCCTGAAGATGAAGAAGGAACATGGATGGTTGAGTTTTCCGTTGGCCTGTTTAAGATGTATCCGGATTTAGATGTTTCCGCATTGGATAAGCCAATCACTAAAATTTTATATAACGAAAGGGAGAACGGATTTGCCTATGATTATAACTATACAGAAAAGATGATGGCAAAGGTGGATAAGATTTTGCAGCAGTTGGAGGATTTAAAAGAAGAAGCCTACCGCGAAATTATAAGGAAAGGAGACGACAGTTTTGATGATGAAGAATATAAAGAAGCTATAAAATATTTTGAGGAAGCATTAGATCAACGCCCTCGTGATCGATATCCTAAAAAAAGACTGAAAGCATCTCGCAAACAGCTTGAAAAAAAGCAGGAGCAACAAGAGCTTTATGATCAGGCAATTACCAAGGCAGATAATTTGTTTGAGCAGGAGGAATACAAGAAAGCGAGAGACACTTATAGTGAAGCAATTGGATATAATTCTGAAAAAGATTATCCCCGAAAACAAATAGAAAAAATTGATGATATCCTCAGTGATCTCCAGGCTCAGAAACAAGAGCAACAGAAGAAAAACCGAAAATACAATGCATACATAAAAACTGCTGATGATCAATTTGACAATGAAAAGTATTCTAAAGCAAAAAGCAACTATCAAAAAGCCTTGAATATTTTCTCTGAGAAGGAATATCCGCAGCAGCAAATAGACGAAATAGATAAGCTTTTAGCAAAACAGCAACAGAAAGAAGAGGAAAATCAGAGATATGAAGAACTGCTCACAGAGGCGGATGATCTGTTTGATCAGGAGAAATACATTCAGTCTAAAAGTAAATACAATGAAGCATTGCAGGTGAAACCCGGTGAGAGTTATCCCGGCAACCAGGTTGATAAGATTGACCAGATTCTGGCTGAAAAAGAACAAAAAGAAAAAAAATATGCAAATCTTATAGATGATGGTGATAAAGCTTTTCAGGAAGAAAACTACCAGGATGCAAAAAATGATTATGTTAGTGCCCGGGAACTAAAACCGCAAGAAAATTATCCCCAACAACAGATAGATAAAATCGACAAGATTTTGGACGAGCGAAAGGCTGAACAGGAAAAGTATGAAAAAAATATAGAAAAAGCGGATGAAGCCTTCCAGGCAGAGAATTACAATGACGCAAAATCCTTGTATTCAGAAGCATTGTTTATCAAACCAAAAGAACAATACCCAAAAGATCAGATAAATAAAATTGATCAGATTCTTTCGCAGAGACAGGCAAAGGAAGAAAACTATGAAAATACAATTGAACAGGCCGATAACTATTTTGAAGAAGAAAACTACAAACTGGCTAAGGATTCTTATCAGGAAGCACTTTCAATAAAATCTTCAGAGCAATATCCTGAAGACCAGATTTCTAAAATTGACAAAATTCTGGAAAAAGAAGCTCAAAAAGCAGAAGAATATAAGAATTTAATTGCTGAAGCGGATAAAGCTTTCGATGACGAAGATTATACTTCTTCCAAAAAGAAATACCAGCAAGCATTAGATATAAAATCCGATGAAAAGTATCCAAAACAAAGAATTGACAAGATTGATCAAATACTTGCCGACTTAGCGGAAGAAAGAGAAGAAAAAGCGAAATACGATAATGCGATAAAAGAGGCGGACACGGAATTTGATGAGGAAAATTATTCTGACGCCAAAGAGTTGTATTCGGAAGCTTTGTTTATAAAACCAGATAAGCAATACCCCAAAGATCAGATAGATCAGATTGACAAGATTCTTGCTCAACAGGAAAGAGATAAGGATCAACAGAGAAAACAAGAGAAGGCTTATAATGAGGCAGTTGAAAAAGGTGATGCGATGTTCTCAATGGAGGAGTATGAACAATCGAAACAAGCATATAATAAAGCCCTGTCGGTCAAACCGGAGGAAGCCTATCCGCAGAAGCGTATTGATAAAATCAATGACATTCTGGCTAAGCAGGAAGAAGACAGAAAAGCCTATGAGCAGGCAATAGAGAGCGGCGACCGCTTGTTTGACTCGGAGGAATATGAGCAGGCGAAATCAGCCTATCAAAAGGCAACCGAGATTAGGCCCGATGCCAGTTATCCAAATAAACAAATTGATGAAATTGACGATATCCTGGATCGGCAAATGGCACAAAAAAAGAAACAGGAAGCCAGGGATAAAAAATACGAGAATGCAATCAACACGGCTGATCAACTATTACGTGCAGAAGAATATGAAGATGCCAGAACAGCTTATGACCAGGCGTTAGAAGTTAAGCCTGAGGAGGAATATCCGAAGAGCAAGATCGATGAAATTGACCGTATTTTGGAAGAGCAACAGCAGGAAAAAGAAAGAGCTTATGAACGAGCTGTTGCCAAAGCCGACAACCTAATGGATGAGGAGAAATATGAAAAAGCCGGGGAAAATTACAGAGATGCTTTGGGTATTAAGCCAAATGAAGACTACCCTGAAAACCAAATACAAGAAATAGAGCGGATTTTGGCTCAGCTGGAACGTGAGCGAAAAGAAAAGGAAAGAAAAGATCGTTTGTATACGGAGGAGGTCGAGAAAGCGGATGATTATTACAAGTCAAATAAACTGTATAACGCGAAAGTTCATTATAGAAAAGCTCTTGAATACAAGCCTGATGAGCAGCATCCTAAAAATCGACTCAAATCAATTGAAAGAAGGCTTGAGAACATGGAAACAGCAGATAAATCAGACAATAAAAAGTCAGGGAAAGAAGACAAAGAGAAGAAGCCAGAGAAGGATGAACCCGAAAAACTTGATTTTGGGTCAAATGAGGAAAAAGAAGAATTTCTGAATGAACTGGCGAAAAAGTACCCGGAAGGAATTACAGTTGAAAATTATGACCTTGAGAACAAGGAGATCAAAAGGGTTATTGTTAATTATGATGGCGTGGCAAAGGATTACAGAAAAGTAAAGCATTCATGGGGGCGCACCTTTTATTTCAGGAATGGTCAGGATATTTCCAAAGAGGTATTCAGAATTGAAACCCAGGAACGTGATTGATGTTTTGTATTTTGGAATTAGAAGGCGTATTTGCGAAAAAGCCCGAGGGTGAAAAAGGTTAGATAACCATTTATGGAAATTACCTCATGCCAACAGCCAATACCCAAAAGCCAAAAGCTAAAAGCCAAAAGCTAAAAGCCAAAAGCCAACAGCCAATAGCTAAAGGCCAACAGCCAGGATAATTTGTTATATTTGTTGAAGTTATTTAATTTTATAACAGAACTTTAAATTTATCTATTATGGAAAAGATCAAATCGATTACCGCTTATGTTTTAATCGCCCTGATATTGGTTTTTACTATTATTTCATTGCTTGGTGTATGGGATATTATTTCTCTGGATCAAATTGTAATGAAAATCATTTCTTCTTTATTGATCATTTTTGTTGCTTCAGCTGTGGCGTTGTTTATTTTTACAATGTTCCTGAAAAAACAGGATGAGGAAAATCAACATATAGATAAAGAATGATATCATTGTTTTAATGAATATTTTATCGGTTCATTCCGGTATTTCTTCTTTTATGCTCCTGATTTTAATGAGTTCTGATTATAAACCTGGTCTTCACATATAGAAACGAGCCGATTTGTTTTATCTTTGTTCATTCCTATTGGATTTATAATAAATGCAATAGTTTTGCGTTTTTCAAGATTTAAACCTACTTAGCGAATGAATCGGTGCATCGTTTTTATAGCTATTCTATTTTTCCCCGTTATTGCTATTGCTCAAAATTATTCTTACCTGGACGGCAAGGTGCTTGATAAAAATTCGGAACCTATACCTAATGCAAATGTTTATCTTTCCAACCGAACCAGTATAGGAGTTACCACTGATTTTGACGGAAATTTTTCTTTAAGGTACCCAGAGTCAATTAAAGATACCCTCGTTATTTCTCACATGGGATATGAGAACAGAAAGATTTCCCTTTCTGATGCTAAAAAGCAGGAAGAATTGGTTGTCCGTTTGGAGGGAAGCGCTGAAGATATTGAACAGGTTCAGGTGAGTGGTGATCTTCGGCAAGATCGGAGCCTGATTCGTATAGAAAAAAAAGCTTTTGAGTTAATGCCTGTAACGGGTGGTGAAGTGGAATCAATTATCAAAAAGATGCCCGGGGTTTCTTCGCGGAGTGAATTGAGCTATCAGTATTCTGTCCGGGGGGGCAATTATGATGAAAATTTAATTTATGTGAACGGGATAAAAATATACCGGCCAATTACTGTGAGTAGCGGAAAACAGGAGGGGCTTAGTTTTTTGAATTCTGATATGGTTTCCTCTGTTAATTTCTCTGCTGGTGGTTTTGAGTCGCGTTATGGGGAAAAGATGTCTTCAGTTTTGGATATCAAATATGAAGAACCAAAAGAATTTGAAGGAAACGTTGATATGAGTTTACTGGGTGGTGCACTACATCTTCAGGATATAAGTGAAAATGGTAAATTTTCCTATAACATGGGCTTACGCTATAAGTCCAATTCTTATTTGTTGAATAGTTTGGATGTGGATGCGGACTACCGCCCTAAATTTTATGATTTGCAAACATTTTTGACTTACAGTTTTACTGATGATTTGGATTTGAATTTTTTGGGAAATTATAGTTTAAACAGATATCGTTTTGTCCCTCACACCCGGGAAACATCTTTTGGCACAGTTCAAAACTCATTGAACCTGAATATTTATTATGAAGGCCAGGAAATTGACAAATTTGAAAATTATACGGGTGCTCTTTCATTGAATTACCGTCCTTCTTCAGATTTATCCCTTAAGTTTATCGGATCAGCATTTCGTACATCAGAGGAAGAAACATACGATATTTTAGGTGAATATTATCTCAATGAATTGGACAAATCGGTTGATTCTGAGTCTTATGGAGATAGTATCATGAATATCGGTGTTGGAGGCTTTTTGGAACACGCAAGAAATTCCCTGGATGGGAATGTGTATTCATTTTCACATAAAGGTTCCTGGATAAATGGATTACATAATTTTCGCTGGGGATTGAAGGTTAATCACAATATTTTTGAAGATCAGATGAACGAGTGGAAGATGGTTGATTCCGCCGGTTATTCAATTCCATATTCTGATTCTTTTGTGAATTTGTATTCCTCTGTTAATGCTGATAATAATTTGTCTTATACCAGATTAAAAGGCTATTTTCAGGATACTTACAATTTTACTACTGCCACCGCAAAATGGCATATAAATGCGGGTATTCGTTTTACTTACGGAACTTTGATCCATTCCTTATTAGTCAGCCCCAGAGCGTCCATATCTTTTGAGCCGAAAACACTTGAAAATTGGGAGTTTCACCTATCTTCAGGGTATTATTATCAGCCGCCGTTTTTTAAAGAGTTGAAAATGAAAGATGGTTCGCTTAATAAAAACATTGATGCACAGAAGTCGATCCATTTCGTTTTGGGTTCTGAATATGATTTTATGGCATGGGGGCGGCCATTTAAGTATACTGCAGATATGTATTACAAAAAACTGGATGATTTGATCCCTTACAAAATTAATAATGTGCGTGTCGATTATCTCGGTGAGAACAGAGCTACGGGATATGCAGCCGGTGTTGATATGAAAGTGAACGGCGAATTTGTTGAAGGAGTTGAATCATGGGCAAGCCTGTCTTTGATGAAGACTGAAGAAAAAATGAAAGATGATTATTTTATTAATGATGAGGGAGAAAGAGAAGAAATGGGTTATTATCCAAGGCCAACCGATCAACGTTTTACTTTCAGCCTTTACTTTCAGGATTATATACCGAATAATCCTACTTATAAAATGTTGTTGAGCCTCCATTACGGGAGCCGGATTCCTTTTTATCCACCACAGACTGAAAGGCGTGATCAGGTTTTCCGAATGCCCGAATACAAAAGAGTGGACATTGGATTTTCTAAATTGATAACCGGCAGGAAAAAAGACGAAAATGCAAGTGGACCGTTTAAGTATATTAAATCATTGTGGCTGGGAGTTGAAGTTTTTAATTTGATGGATATTAATAACACCATTTCATATCAATGGGTAAAAACCGTGGGAAATCAACAGGGACAGTCGGGAGAGTATGCAGTTCCAAATTATTTAACATCCAGAAGATTTAACTTGAAGTTGAAGATGAAATTTTAGAATATTAATTGTATAATCGCTTTCGGAGACAGGAATAATTTGCGAATTATCCGGGATAAATCAACATAAAAAAGAATTATGGAAAATCTAACGGCACAAGACATTCAACAAATTGAAGCTAAAGGGTTGTCTGTCGAAGACTTTCAGCAACAACTCAGAAATTTCGAGATGGGCTTTCCGTATTTGCCTATTATAAAACCCGCTACACCGGGAGATGGGATTAGAAAAATAAACCAGGCCGATGTGGATAAATTCAAACTGAAATATGAGCAAGCACTTTCAGAAAATAAGATCACGAAATTTGTGCCTGCTTCCGGTGCTGCCAGCAGAATGTTTAAGTTTTTGTTTGAATATTTGAATCAAGCAGATGATCAGCCAAATGAAGATGTTCAACATTTTATAAACCAACTTCAGCATTTTGCGTTTTATGAAGATTTGAAAAATGTTCTTGAACAAAAAGGATTTAGTCTGGAAGAGGAATTAAAGAAAGCGAATTATAAGCACATAATTGATGCTTTTTTGAATGAAAAAGGGCTAAATTACGGCATACTTCCAAAAGGGCTGATCAAATTTCATCAATACCATGATCATAGCCGAACATCCTTTGAAGAACAATGGGTAGAAAGTGCCGGTTATGCAAAGCAAAGTTCTGAAGAAACCAATATCCATTTTACCATCTCGCCTGAACATAGCACTTTGTTTGAAGAGCTCGTGGATCAAAAACTGGAAAGTTATCAACAGCAACTTGATGTTTCTATTCATAATGAGTATTCTTACCAAAAACCTTATACAGACATTGTTGCCGTTGATCCGGATAATAATCTCTTCAGAAACAAGGATGGTTCGCTTCTTTTCAGGCCCGGCGGACATGGAGCGCTTCTTGAAAACCTGAATGATATCGATGCCGATCTGGTTTTTATTAAAAACATCGATAATGTTGCACCTGACCGCTACAAGGTTTTAACCTATGAATACAAACGGGCATTGGGCGGCATGCTTGTACATTATCAGTCTCTTATTTTTGAATATCTGCAACAACTTGAGAATGATAACATATCTGATTCAAAACTTAATGTAATTTCCGATTTTCTGGAAAAGAAATTAGATGTCCTTCCGCCGGCTGATTTGAATAGAACCAACAGAAATGAATTAAAAGATTATCTGATTACCAAATTGAACCGGCCAATCAGAATTTGTGGAATGACAAGAAATATGGGAGATCCGGGAGGCGGCCCTTTATGGGTTGAGAACAGCGATGGCAGTACTTCTCTACAAATCGTTGAAAAAGCGCAAATCAACATGAACGATCCCGAACAAATTGGAATTCTTAATGGCTCCACACATTTTAATCCCGTGGATATAGTTTGCGGAATGAAAGATTACAAAGGAAGAAAATTTGATTTGATGCAGTACCGCGATCCCTCAACAGGAATTATTTCAAAGAAATCAAAAGACGGGAGAGAGTTGAAAGCCCAGGAATTACCAGGTTTATGGAATGGAGGGATGGCCGACTGGAATACTTTGTTTGTGGAAGTTCCGCTTTTAACTTTTACACCGGTAAAAACAGTAAATGACCTTTTAAAGGAGGAACATCAGTAGTTTTTGCCATATAAAATTGCGGTTTCCATAAACCGGGAATTAACATAAATTTAACACTTTGGTTAACTGGTTTTAATCTTCAATTAACATTAGTCGCTTACATTTGCAACTAAGAGATTAAGAAAAAGAAATTAAAAATTAAAACCAGATAAAAGATGAAAAGAATCGTTGTAATTTTAGTTTTAGGCATTCTTATTGCCGGAGTCAATTTAAATGTTATGGCATCTGATGATGCTGACAAAAATGAAAAAAATGCCCCCGCTACCACAAGTATTCAGGGCAAAGTTATAGATCAGCAAACCGGTGAGGCACTGACCGGAGTAAAAGTAAAAATCCCTGAGCTTGATGTAGAAACCTATACCGATTTTGAAGGTTCTTTTAAAATTAATAAGGTAAAAACCGGAGACTACAAAATCCAAACTTCTTTTATTTCCTATGAAGACAGAACTTTCGAGCAGGTTGAATTGAAAATTAAAGACTTAAATACTTTAACTTTTGAAATGCAAAAGCGTTAACTAAGCTGTTCTTTTTTATATAATAAGAGAACCGGGATGTTTCCCGGTTTTTTTTGTTTTATTTGATTTTGTTATTTTTATGAACATAAATCAAAATGAGATAAGATGACTCAAAGCGACCGAATTAAAGATGTTTTAAAGAGCAATTATGATAATATTACGCCGGTTTTAAAGCCGGGAGTTCCCCCGGAAAATATTATATTCCTTGATTTTACAGAAGCAAACCGGGAACTTCTCAATATAGATGTATCAAAAACAGAAGTCTTTGTAAACTATATCGAGAATCTTTTGGAGAATTACCGCAAAGTTGGAATTGGAGGATATGGCGAAGACCGTTTCATCTATAAGAGGAGCTCTTTGTTTGAAGGAGAGAAAGAACCCCGGAGCATTCACCTTGGCACTGATGTTTGGGTTCCCGCCGGATTAAAAGTTTACGCTCCCTTAACCTCAAAAGTGCACAGTTTTAATTATAATGACAATTTTGGAGATTATGGCGGAACCATTATTCTTGAACATGAACTGGAAGGAATTCATTTTTATACATTGTACGGGCATTTAAGCAAAAAATCCTTAGACAGCCTATATGAAGATAAGCAAATTAAACAAGGAGAAGCTTTTGCCCAAATCGGCGAACCGGAGGAAAATGGCCAGTGGCCGCCACATTTACACTTTCAGTTGATAACAGACATGCTTGATAAGAAAGGTGATTTTTATGGAGTAGCGCCGCCATCAGAAAAAGGATATTACATGAATCTATGCCTTGATCCAATGTGGATTTTGAAGCTGGCCCGAATTTAGCCTTTGGCTGTTGGCTTTTGGTTTTTTGCATTTTTCGGGGTTTCGCTTAGCTTACTTTCGCATATAACTTCTTGCAATTCAACACATTGCTTACTTCTGAATGCACCCAGGTAAAGATCAGAAAATAATGAAGGAAGCCTTTTCAGAAGCTCCCTTCATTTTATATATAAGGATGATGAGAGACTATTGGTTATTTTTGTCTTTAGTTTTGTCCTTATTTTCTTCACCAAAATTACGTGTAGAAACTAATTCGCCATTTTCATCATAGTTATACCACTTTCCTGCCTTTTTCCCTTTTTTGTATTTCATTTTAAAGCGAATGGTTCCTTTCTCGTCCCAAATTTTCCAAACTCCATGTTTCTTTCCTTTTTTATAATTGGCAAGGGCAACTTTTGTGTTTTCTTCATTCCATGTGATCCATGTTCCATGCATTCCTCCATTTTTGTATGATCGAACTTCCTTTTTATTTCCATCTTTGAAATAGAAAATGGATTCCCCGTCCAAAACTCCGTCTTCGACTTTAATTTCTGCCTTTAATTCCCCGGATTCATAATATTCTTTTGTAGTTCCGCTATAAAGCTCACCATCTTCGTTGTAATATTTACCATCTTCTCTGGTAATTTCCTGGGAAAAAACAAATACCGGCAATAATGTGATTATTAGAAATATAATAGTTTGCTTTGTCATGTTGATTTGATTTTAAACTGTTTGATTATAAAATGTACGCAAGCTGTTCATGATTTGTTACTGCTCGTTTGCTCATCTTTGATTTTATTGTAATAATTTATCTGAGTTTATAATTAAGACTAACGGAAAATGTTCTTCCTTCTTCATATTTCCGCATATACCTGTCCGCATTGTTAAAGTGATGAGTCGC
>JBNJFT010000046.1:0-3746 GCA_051747065.1 Bacteroidota bacterium
CAGTCATTTTTTCACCATATACAAAAACCTGAAAAAACTCGCTGAGGAATTTAAAGATATTGAACCCGGCTTTGAAGAAAAAATGAACAAATACCTGAAAAGTGCCGGGCAGATATACTACGACACCGAATATAAGATAATCAAACAAAATTTTAAAAACGTACCGGATTATCTTCTCAAATTAACACAGGTGCCTCCACGCAATGCGCCTAAAATGTTCCGCACGATGTGGAATGAAATGAACAAATATTTTACGTCTTATGAGGTGAAGGTGATCTTTTCACTGGTTGCATTTTTCCTGGGAGCGACTCCTTTTGACACACCGGCTGTGTTCAGTATGCTGACCTTTACAGAACTTGTACACGATGGCTACCACAATGTGAAAGGCGGCATGTATAAAATTGTCGAAGGCCTTCTGAAAGAAATGGAAAAACAAAACATCAAGATTCACTACAACACAGAAATTCAGAGTTATCAATCCGCCGGCAAAGAAGTTACCGGATTAATTGATCAACACGGGAATACGTGGAAAAGCGACATATACGTCATCAATTCAGATGCAGCATGGTTCAGGGGAAAAATATTCAATCGACCCAAATACCAGGACAAGAAACTGGACAAAAAGAAATGGACATTGGCACCTTTTACAATGTATCTCGGCGTAAAAGGAAAGATCGATAACATTGACCATCACAACTATTTTCTGGGTAACAATTTCAAAGAATATGCGGGAAAATTATTTAAAAACTCCATCAGCCTTGAAAAACCATACTATTATGTGAATGTGCCGTCAAAAACAAATTTGGAAACAGCTCCCCCGGGCCATGAAAATCTCTTTATTCTCTGTCCCGTTCCAGACATGAGGTATAAACCAGATTGGTCAGATAGCGAGGAATTGGCAGATAACATCATATCTGACCTTTCAGAAAGAATCGGTTTTGACATTAAGAAAAATCTCGTGTCAAAGACTATACTAGATCCACCGGACTGGAAAAATATGTTTAATCTCTACCAGGGCAGTGGACTTAGTCTTGCCCACAATTTGAGGCAGGTGGGAGGTTTACGACCGGGCAACAAAGACGAGGTTTTCAGCAACGTATATTATGTAGGGTCATCAACTGTGCCGGGCACCGGCTTACCAATGGCTGTTATCAGTTCAAAACTAGTAACCGAAAAAATTAATCATGAACAACAACCTGTACACAAAGAACAACCTACAAATCAGTAAGATAACGACAAACAATTACAGCACATCTTTTTCGCTGGGTGTAAAAATGTTGAGTCGTAAAATTCAGGACCCGATTTATGCCATTTATGGATTTGTCCGTTATGCTGATGAAATCGTGGATACGTTTTTTAATTATCCGCAAAAGGAAATGCTTGAAGAATTCATTGCCGAAACCTACAGGGCAATTGACCGTAAAATTAGCACAAACCCGATCATAGATAGTTTTCAGAATGTTGTGAATGAATACGGTATAGAGAAACCCCATATCGATGCCTTTCTGAACAGTATGAAGATGGATTTGTATCATAAAGAATACAATGAAACCATGCTAAATGAATACATTTATGGTTCGGCTGAAGTTGTCGGGCTAATGTGCCTTCGGGTATTCTATCATAACGACGATACCAGGTATGAAGAACTTAAATACAATGCCCGAAAGCTGGGAGAAGCTTTTCAGAAAGTCAATTTTCTAAGGGACATTCAGGGCGACATTTCCGAACGGGGCAGAATTTATTTTCCGGAAATTCAGCGAACAGGATTTACCCCTGAAGCAAAAGCCGAAATTGAAGAAGATATTGAACAGAATTTCAAAGAGGCATTCGAAGGTATAAAAAATCTTAACAAAGATGCGCGATTTGGAGTATATCTGGCATATATCTATTACAAACGTCTTTTCAAAAAAATTAAAAAAGCCGAAGCGACTTCTGTTAAAAACGGGAGAATGCGTATAAACAACAGTTATAAAATCTATCTGCTTTTTAAAGCCTATTTCAAAAATTCAATGAATTTAATTTAACTAAACCTGAAATGGAACTGTCAAATTTCACATATCTCGCACTTCTTATATTCTCTGTAAGTTTTCCTCTTTACAAAAGCTTTGAAGGAAAAATCCAATTTTACAAAAAATTCAAGTATATTTTTCCTGCCATAATAATAACAGCAATCCCTTTCCTGGCATGGGATGTAGCTTTTGAAAAAATCCATATATGGCAATTCAACCCTGATTATACCCTTGGCTTGAATATACTTGGATTACCTGTGGAAGAATGGCTGTTCTTTTTCATTATTCCGTTTGCATGTATTTTTATCTACGAAGTAATGCAATATTTCTTCCCGGCAAAAACGACAAAACGAATCAAAATGACAGTAAGGATTGTTTCCCTCCTTTTTCTTATTGCTGCCATTTTTACGCTTCATTTGAGCTATACGTTTATTAGTTTCATTTTGGCATCGGTGGTTTTACTTTTAATCGTCCAGTGGAAAGCCATTTCCTTTAAACTTTCCGGGTTTTTCAAAGGCTATTTTGTTTCGCTTCTTCCATTTTTTCTTGTTAATGGCGTTTTAACAAAAATGCCTGTTGTTTTGTATAACAATAGTGAAAATTTAAGTCTGAGAATTTTTTCAATCCCTGTAGAAGATATGGTATATTTGCTAAGTTTGTTGTTTATTAATTTTACAATCTATGAACTATTGAAGCAATATGGGGAACGAAAGAAGGCTAAATCTGCAGGTAGAAATTGACGAACGGTCCGGCTTTTGTTTTGGAGTAATAAATGCCATCAAAAAAGCGGAGGAATTGCTTGATAAGGGAAAAACGGTTTATTGTGTCGGACAGATTGTTCACAATGACGAAGAAGTGAAGCGCCTCTTCAACAAAGGACTAAAGACCATAAACCACGACCAGCTGACGAAACTTGAAGGACAGAACATATTATTCCGTGCTCACGGCGAACCGCCGGAAAGTTATAACCAGGCCAGAAAAAAGAACAACGTGATCGTCGATGCTTCCTGCCCGATCATACTCAAATTGCAAAAAGATGTACAAAAATCCTGGCAGAACGGAGAAAATGTATTCCTTTTCGGAAAACACAATCACCCGGAAACAATTGGCCTATGCGGGCAAACCAATAATGAAGCCGTCGTATTTGAATCGCTGGAAGAACTGAAAAAAAAGCAAATTCCTGATAAAATCACGCTTTTCAGTCAGACTACCAAAAGCCTGAAAACGTTTTATGAAATCATCGATTATCTGGAAAATCAGGGAATTGAAGTCAAAGTAAAAGACACCATTTGCAGGCAGGTTTCCAACAGGGAACACGAACTTAAAGAATTCAGCCGCAATCACGATAAGATAGTATTTGTAGCCGGCAAAAATTCATCCAACGGGAGAGTACTTTTTGAAGTGTGTAAAAGTATCAATCCCAACTCCCACTTTATCACCTCTGCCATTGAAATTCAACCGGATTGGTTCACCGCAAATGAAAAAGTAGGTATCTGCGGAGCGACATCCACGCCCCTCTGGCAAATGGAACAAGTGAAAGAGACGATTGAAGCGTTGTAGGTTGTTTGTTCGATAGTCATTCAGTTGTCATTCGGTGGTCATTCGGTGGTCATTCAGTTGTTTCGAGTTTCGGGTTTCACGTTACGTGTTTCATGTTTGAAGTCGCAAGAAGTGCAATGAGGGCCTAAAAAGTGCCGGGAACAATCGAATGACCATTGAATGACTATAGAATGACTA
>JBNJFT010000046.1:3846-15765 GCA_051747065.1 Bacteroidota bacterium
ACGTTACGTGTTTCATGTTTGAAGTCGCAAGAAGTGCAATGAGGGCCTAAAAAGTGCCGGGAACAATCGAATGACCATTGAATGACTATAGAATGACTATAGAATGACAACGGACTGGACTGTTCAGAGACTGTTCAAAGAAGTATTCACGAAACACTCAGATCTCAGTTCTAACCCTCTCAGATCTCGTCTTCTCAGCTCTCATATTCTCATTTCCCACATTCTCAGCGCTCCCCTTCTCAGTACTCATCTTCCCAGTGTTCATATTCTCACAACTCACCTCTCACTACTCATCACTCATCGCTCACTTCTCACTGCTTTCTGTCAGCTGCAACTGCCACTGCAACCTTTAGCCTTTGGCCTTCTTTCTTCAATTTTGTTCTTTAGTATCATTGCTCACTGCTGCTTACTGCCTGCTTACTGTCACTACAACTACAATTTGTCTTTTGCTTTTAGCCTTTAGCTCCTGGCAGGGAAATTTTTCATATTTCGTTTTGCTGCTTATACCTACTGCTTACCGCCTACTGCCGATTGCCTTCTGCAACAACAGCTTCCAACATTCAATACGCTTGCATCTGATTGTTATTAACCATTATCCATATTTTTTTTGTATCTTGTTAATAATTAATTTCAAGAGAGAAGGGAGGGATTTATGAAAATCCTGGTTGCTGACAACAACGAAACACTGGGTGAATTAATCCGATTTAAGATGGAAGAGTCAGGCATTGAGACAACTCTGGTTACTGACGGAAATATGGCCTTAAATAAACTGGATGAATCCACATTTGACTTAATAATTACAGACATCCTTCTGCCATTCTATTCAGGTTTGGAGCTAATTTATACCATTAATAAACACTCAGCTTCTAACAGACCCAAAATTCTTGTTTTAACCCAAATCCATAATGAAAATACTGTTGCTAAGGCCTTCGAGCTTGGCATAAATGATTACATTACAAAACCTTTCGACCTTGACTTTTTGTCTATTCAGGTAAACAAACTATTAAAAAACCGTTAACCAAATAAAACTTCTACAGAGAAGGATTGTAATATAAGATGAATGAAGAAATAAAACCCTTTGGCGAAAGCCATTTAAATTTCAAAATACCATGAAACCCGCTATTCTTAAAACTTTTATCATTACAATACTGCTTATGACAGGGGGCACAGCCGTTACATTACCCCAGGAAATAACAATAACAAAACAAAATTTTTCCGACACAACTGATAATCAACCCAAAAGTGAAGCGAACGGAGGTGAAAAGTTCAAAAAGTATTTTTATATGGTACACTACTACGACCGGTTTACAAAACCCTTTACAATAAACTGGCACCTCACTTCTGCGCAGGCAAAATTCAAAGGGAAAGACATTACATACATGGGTTTTATCAATTACGGCCAGGTACTGAACAAAACTGCTGATCCTTTCCGGGAAGTTGATATGCAATACCGCCTCGATGCTTACCCTGTATTTGGAGATAACAACTATGCGTATCTTTCGTATGCTTATTCAGGGAGTGATATTTTCCCGGTGCATCAGGCAAGAGCAATTTTATACCACCAGTTTGGAAAAGGATATGAAACATCGCTGGGAATGTATTATATGACGTGGGACAAGCCTTTCTACATTTATACCGGTTCTTTCGCCAAATATTACAAGAGCTACTGGTTTTCTTTCCGCCCCTATTTGCAATTTGAAGAAGGAAACCTCTATCCAAGCTATTTGCTTTTTGCCCGGAAATATTTCGGTAATCCGGACGATTATCTCAATTTAATGATTGGTTATGGCTCTTCGCCGGACAATCAAGCCTATTTATACAATATTGACAATATTTACTCATTAGAAAGCTTTAATTTCCAACTCAATTACCAGAAAAGTTTTGAACAATGGCTATTTCTTTTAGGGGCAGGGTTAAAAATTGAAGAATATGATGAAAATAAGACAAGGAATCACCTGCATTTTGAATTGGGAATTTCATACAAATTATAAAAAATATGCGTTGCGTGATTTCCCTTCTAATACTATTCTTTTCCCTTTGCATGACAGGCAGCCGGGTTTCGTATTCATTCAATTCATCTCCTGTCATATCAACAGAAAATAGTTCACCCCTTTTTTCTCCGGAGAGATCATTCCACCCAAAATCTACAATGGCAATTCAGGGTTTTCCTCACATTCCCTTACTTGAAAAACCTATTCAAAGAATTACAAAAGAAATTCTGAAGAATGAATTCAGAAGGCATTCTCTTTTAAAAACACTCGTACCAATTTTATCGGTATTGATTATTTTGCTTATAGCAAATTCAATATTCATTTTGGTTTATGTTTTTACTATTAAAATTTTAAGAAGAAACAGAGAAAAGAGGAAGCATGCCATTAGTCAACGATACCTGAAAATCACCGCCGATTATCTTGTAAAAAAAAGACAGCCGGAATACCCCATATACCCAAAGCTTTACAAACCACTCAACAAAAAAGCTTTGATTGAACAAATATACCTTCTATCGCAAAATCTTTTTGGAACCAAACAAAACAAATTGTTAAAATTATTCAGAATAAGACGCCTGCTAAAACATATTCTTGTCAGAATTTCAATCTCCGGGAAATACAAGAAAGCAGCAAATCTAAAACTCTTCTCTGTAATCATTCCCAATAAATTCCTTGCTGACAAATTCAAAAAATATCAATTTTCAAAAAACCATGAATTAAGGCGATTCGCTCAACTGACATCTCTTAATTACGATACGAATTCCCTGGAAGAAATTCTAAAAGATTATCCATATTCGCTGACTTTATGGGATCAAATTCATTTTTTTGAGGTAATCGACCTTAGATCAACCATTCCCCCGGATTTTCATCCTTATCTAAAAAGTGTCAATCCGACAGTTATACTATTTGGCCTCCGAATGATCCGGATTTTTTATCAAAAAAGTGAAAAAGAAAAACAACTTATTGAACTATTAAGGCATCCCGATGAAAACATAAGGTACGAAGCGCTAAAAACCATTTCAGAATTAAATGTAGAAGGTGTAGACAAACTAATCCTGGCTTATGTATCAGAAATAGACGAAAAGTATAAATCGCTGGTCATAGAATATCTTATAAAAAATAATTTACTGGATGATGACACTCTTTTTAAATTCTTTTATAGTGAACTAAAGGATCTGGACCGGTTAAATATTTTAAAAACAGTATTTAACAATTATCCTAACGGAGATCAATTAATCAATGATTTCAAAAATTATACAGAAGAAGAAAAAATAAGATCAATGTGTACCTTCATCCTTGAAAATGCTATATAATAATGAACTTTTTAGAATTATTCACAACCATAGTTGACAATCTACTTCTCGTATATGCTATTCTCATTATGTTTTCTTATACAGTATTGTTTTTTATCTCGGCTTATTCTTTACGCAAATACAAAAGAAGAAATCAATCCACCGATTATGAGAAATTAATTACTTCCCCCCTTGAACCAGCCGTTTCTGTTATAGCTCCCTGCTATAATGAAGAGGGCTCCATTGTGGAAAACATCAATGCGTTATTAGACCTTCATTACAACAATTTTCAGGTGATTATTGTGAACGACGGGAGCAAAGACAACAGTCTGCAAAAAGCAATAGAAGCATATGAAATGGAAATTGTCCATTATTTCATACCACAAAGACTAAAAACTCAACCTATCAGGACTGTTTACAAATCCACAAACAAGGCATACTATAATCTTATTCTGATTGACAAGGAAAATGGCGGTAAAGCGGATGCTTTAAACGCAGGAATTAATGTATCGGAGAATGGACTCATTGTATGTATTGATGTTGATTCAATTGTGGAACCCGATTCCTTGCTTAAACTGGCTAAACCCTTTCTGGAAGCTCGTGATACAAAGGTCATTGCCAGCGGAGGAGTTGTTCATATTGCAAATTCATGTTATATAGAGAGGGGAAGACTTATAAAAAGAAACATTCCAAAGAAGCTTCTGCCACGAATCCAGGTGGTGGAATATGCCAGGGCATTCCTGATAGGGAGGATTGCCTGGAGCAAGTTAAACGGACTGCTTATCATCTCCGGGGCTTTGGGAATGTTTGATAAAGAAATTGTTATCAAAGCCGGGGGTTACTTAGCCTCAACCGTGGGAGAAGACATGGAGTTGGTAGTGAGAATGAGAAAATATATGTTTGAAAATAAAAAGCCCCACAAGGTTGAATACATTCCGGACCCTTTGCTATGGACTGAAGTGCCATCCGACCTAAAAACACTCGGCCGTCAAAGAAATCGGTGGACACGGGGAACCATGGATACGCTTTTTATTCACAGGAAAATGTTTTTCAATCCAAAATACAAAGCATTGGGATTGCTGGGTTACCCTTTCTGGTTCTTTTTCGAATGGATGGCACCCATTATAGAAGTCTTAGGTTTGACGTACTTCATCATCCTTGCATTCATTGGTTCCATTAACTGGGCATTTTTTCTTTTCCTGCTAGCGTTTATATATATTTTCTCCATCAATTTCTCCTTTTTCTCCATATTTCTGCTGGAAGTTACTTTCCACCAATACAAAAAAGCGGGTCAGATCTTCAAACTATTCTTGACTTCTTTGATAGAGCCATTTTTATACCATCCCCTGACAGTTTTCTGGGCCATAAAAGGGAATATTTCCTACTTTAAAGGCTCCAAATCATGGGGGAGTATGTCCAGAAGCGGGTTTAAAGAGTACAAACGATAGTTGCAAATTTACTCCTGAAAATATACTCTTTTCACCCTTGAGGAAACTCCGGTGAATACTTCGTAGGGAATGGTTCCCAGCTTTTCTGCTATTTCGGTGACGGGAATCTTTTCTCCGAAAACAATCACCTCATCGCCTTCGTGAATGTCGCAGCCTGTAATATCGACCATGCACATATCCATGCAAATCGTTCCTATAATTGGCACAAAATAACCGTTGATCCAGAACCGCCCTACTCCATTGCTCAAAGCACGGTTCAAGCCATCTGCATAGCCTACAGGGACAATAGCAATAGTGATATCCTCCTCTGCTTTTCCTGTTCTGCCATACCCTATCGTTTCCCCTTTTTCCACATCTTTGACCTGTGTTACCGTACTTTTTAGCGTACTGATATTGGTGAGTTGATGTTGATCAATTGCGCTAATCCCGTATAATCCAATTCCCAGCCGGACCATATCAAACTGTGCATCAGGAAATCGTTCAATACCTGCTGAATTCAATATATGTCGCCAGACCGAATAACCCAAAGCCTGAATAATTCGTTTGCTTTCTTTGTCGAAGCGGTCAATCTGCATTTGGGTGAATTCATCTTGCTCCGGTTCATCTGCGGCTGCAAGGTGAGAAAATACGGAAGAGACTTTCAAATGCAATTTGTTTGTTAAAACCTGAATCAATTCTTCTATCTCGTCCGGCTTAAAACCCAATCGGTTCATGCCCGTGTCCAATTTTAAGTGTACGGGATATTGCTCTTTTCCTGTGGTGGCAACTACTTGATTAAATCTATGAAGTACCCTGAAGTTATAAATTTCCGGTTCCAATTCGTAATCCATCATCAATTCAAAACTTTCCTCCTCCGGATTCATTACAACGATTGGCAATGTAATACCAGCTTCCCTGAGAGTTACTCCCTCATCGGCAAAGGCTACACCCAAATAATTTACCCTGTGATATTGGAGCATATTTGCAATTTCGTAAGTTCCGCTGCCGTATGAAAAGGCCTTCACCATGGCCATAATTCGGGTGTCGCCATCCAATTTGTCTCGAAAATAATTTAAATTCTCCACCATAGCATCCATATCAATTTCCAGAACTGTCTGATGCATCTTCTGCTCAAGAAAATGAGAGATCTTTTCGAAATGAAAATCGCGTGAACCTTTTAGTAAAATCGCCTCATTGCGGAATGTTTTGGATGACAATTTAGAAAGAAACTCCTCAGTGGAAGTAAAAAAATCTTTTTCCAACTCGAACACCTCAGCATTCGCGGAAATTGAACTACCAATACCAAATAACCGGTCAATTTGATTGTTCTGAATCAAATCTGCCACTTCTCTATACAAATCCTCTTCATCTCTTCCACTTTGTAAGATATCAGAAAGAACCAACGTCTTTTTATTATGCTGATTCTGTTGGTTCAGCATGTTTAACGCAATATTCAACGACCTCAAGTCGGAGTTGTAGCTGTCATTGATTAATGTACAGTTATTTATGGCTTTTTTCATCTCAAGGCGCATGGCAATAACCGGCAGGTCATGCATCTTTTCTTCAATAATTTTGTTATCAATCCCAAGATGAAGCATCAATAACCATACATGGATGGCATTTTCAATTGAACCCTTGTCGATAAAAGGAATGTTTATTTGCCCGTATTGTTCCTTGTAAGAGCCTGTAATTTTGGTAGAATTATCCTCTCTCTGAATCGAATGAATGACAAGATCGGCTTCATAATCTTCCGACCAACAAATCAATTGTTTGTTTTTCAGCGTATCATGATTCCTTATTTCACGGTCAATTTCATCATGGTCTTTACAATAAATAATTGTCTCTGACTCTTCGAATAATTGAAGCTTTTCCTGTATTTTGTGTTTTAGCGATTTGAAATTTTCCTGATGGGCGCTTCCGATATTTGTAAACAGTCCGATATCGGGCCGAATCATATTCTGAATACGGATCATTTCGCCCGGCTGAGAAATACCTCCTTCAAACACACCAAAATCATAATCTGAATGCATCTCCCAAATCGACAGAGGAACTCCGATCTGAGAATTGTAACTTTTGGGACTCCTCACGACACTGTATAGATCCTGCAAAACATGGTAGATCCATTCTTTCACGATTGTTTTACCATTGCTGCCTGTAATGCCGACAACAGGAAAATTAAATCTATTCCGATGGTGAGCGGCAATCTGCTGCAAAGCCCCTAAAGTATTTGGAACCATTATGAAGTTTCCGTCCGGGTAGCGACTAAAATTCAATGCAGAACGAGATATAATGAAGTTTCTAACACCTTTTTCCCATAAATCGTCAAGATAATCATGCCCATCATGTCGTTCCCCGGGAATGGCAATAAATACAGATTCTGCAGGGGAAAATATCTTTCGGGAGTCGACAACCAGCTCCTTAACACGTGCGGCAGAATTATCTCCAGAACCCTTTCGTAAAAAGCCGCCGGTTACTTTAGCAATATCAGAGATAGTTAAAGCGGGCATATCGTAACAATTTAATTAACAACGAATTATTTTCTGAAAAATTATTTTCCCTCTTTTGCTTTATTAAAACAAGACCGGCAAAGGGGCTCATATTCATCTGTTTCCCCAAGAACCACCAGTTTTTTTGATGCCGTTTTCCGGTGGCTGTATTGTGCAAGACTTCCGCAACGCAAACAGATAGCATGAATCTTTGTAACCTGTTCAGCTGTAGCCAGCAAATTCGGGATGGGGCCAAAAGGTTTTCCCTGAAAGTCCATATCCAATCCGGCTACCAACACTCTTATTCCATTATTAGCAAGTGAATTGCAGACATCAACCAATCCAACATCAAAAAATTGAGCTTCATCTATTCCAACCACATCAATCTCGTTGGCAAGCAATAAAATATTTTGAGCGGATTCTACAGGAGTAGAACGAATAGATTTTTCATCATGTGAAACGACGTCTTCCTCGGAATATCGTTTGTCAATCATCGGCTTATATATCTCCGTCCGCTGTTTTGCATATTGCGCACGTTTTAACCGGCGAATTAATTCTTCTGTTTTACCGGAAAACATCGAACCGGTAATTACTTCAATCCAGCCGCTTTTCGTGTTGTGATTCTCAGTATTTTCAAATGGCATTGTATCCTAAAATCTGATTTAATTCGTTATTTTTGTAAAATTATAAAAATAGAAGACATGAAAGTTGATCAATCCTTTGAAAAGATATTAACATCCATTAAGGAGTTAGAAAACAACGCATTACACCTGAAAAAGAATAATGAAATAAGTAAAATTGATTTGGACTTACTCCTTCAACGGGTAAGAGAATTATATGGCCAACTCCTGAAGTTTGACCGGGATCATTTTGTTACAGGACAAACCTCCCTTTCGGCAAAACCAGGATCCATTCAACCCGAACAAGCAACGGAGCAAGGAATTGAACCGGAGCCTGAGGTTGATGCTGAAGCCGGCAAGGAGTCGGAAGTAGAAAATCAACCCATTGAAAAACAGGCGCAACAGAAAAAAAAGCCCGAGAAAGCCGATGACAAAGAAGAAAAAAAATCACCACAACAAACCAAAACGCAGTATAGTGAAACCTCTCAAATAACGGATTCAAAAAAGGCTAGACAAATCAAGGAAACACAGGCATCAAAAAACAGCCATGAAGTTGTAGCAGACAAATATCAAAATAAAAAGACATTTCGACACGATAACCTTGCCCAGCAGCAGTCGAAAAATGACCTTTCTTCAATGATGCAGTCAAAACCCATAACCGATCTTTCAAAAGCGATTGGGGTAAATGACAAGTTTCTCTTCGTCCGTGAACTCTTCGATGGTAACCGCGATCATTATCATGAAGCTATCCAGCTTTTAAACGAAATTCCAACATTCGAAGAGGCGCAAACTTACCTCCGGGAAACCTTTAACTGGAGTTGGGATGACCCTGTAACAAAAAAATTCCTCGAACTTATTAAAAGAAAATTTGCTGAAAACCAGGATTAATTTATGGCGAAATTATATATTGTCCCTACTCCAATTGGCAATTTGGAAGATGTTACATACCGGGCTGTAAGGATACTTCAGGAAGCACATTTACTTATTGCAGAAGATACCCGGACAACACATCATCTGCTAAATCATTACCAGATAAAAAATCAGGTAATCTCTCACCATAAATTCAATGAACATAAAAAAACAGAAACGATCATCGAAGATCTGCTTAAAAAAGACAAAATTGCCGCTTTGGTTTCAGATGCCGGAATGCCAGGTATATCTGACCCCGGGTATTTACTGGTGCGAAAATGCCTGGATAATAACATAGAAATAGAATCGCTTCCGGGCGCCACAGCCTTTTTGCCTGCTTTAATAAATTCAGGGCTTCCCTGCGATAAATTTGTTTTTGAAGGATTTCTCCCTCACAAAAAAGGGCGCAACAAAAGGCTAAAGTTTCTTGCCGAGGAAGAACGTACCATGGCCTTTTATGAATCACCATACCGACTTATCAAAACGCTTCAACAATTTGCAGAATATTTTGGAGAAGAACGCAGGGGTTCTGTATCGCGTGAACTCACAAAAATTTACGAAGAAAATATTCGTGGAACTTTACCCGAACTCATTGATTATTTCAGTCAGAAAAAAATCAAAGGAGAAATTGTAATTGTTGTAGAAGGGAAAGGAAAAAAATAATCTAAAAAGAAAGCAATAGCACTTATTAATGAGAACATCCAAAACATTTATCTTTTTTTGATTTTAAAACTAAAAATTCATATTATTGTTTAATAAGCTTAAGTACAAACTATCATACTTTTACATTATGACCAAAAGGTTCACAGGTTTATCAATATTACTTTTCTTTTTTTTGATTCCTGTTCAGGACCAAAAGCTCCTTGCTCAAAATTCCGAATCCGGCAAGGTTGATAGTTTGATAAAAGAACTGAAGCACAGCAGCTCAGATACTACAAAAGTAAATTTGCTGGCAAAACTTTCATGGGAATTACGAAAACAATACCCAGATTCAGCAAAAGAATTTGCTAATAAAGGAATTGACCTGGCTTCTAAAATAAATTACCCTAAAGGCAAAGGTGAAATATATAAGAACCTGGGGAGTTTGTTTTGGAATCATTCTCAATATGACAGTGCCTTAATGAGATATGATAAATCCGTTGAAATTTACAAAGGGCTCCTAAGCTCAAAATCAGACACCACAGATAGAAGCATTCTAAAAGGTATAGGAGAAACCTACAATGGAATTGGCCTCGTTACATACAACCAGGGAAACTATATCAAAGCCATAGAATCATACCAAAAGGCACTAAGCTATCATGAAAAAATCAATAATACAAAAGGAACAGCCGATTGTTATAATAACATAGGTCTCATATATTGGAACAGGGAAAATTATCAACGAGCCATAGATTATTATAAAACAGCTCAGAAATTATACAAAGAAGTTGGAGATAAATTTGGAGTAGCTCATTGTTACAACAATATCGGAATAATTCTCAAAAACCAGGATAAATACGATTCTGCAATCACGAGTTACCAAAATGCATTGGACATCCACAATAAACTCAATAACAATGAGGGAAAAGCTAGTGCATTAAATAATTTAGGACATGTTTATTTTGAAAAAAACGAATTTCAGAAAGCAAGATCATTCTTTGAGAAATCATTAAAGATAAAAAAAGAAATAGGGGATAGAAAGGCTCTGGCTTCTAGTTACGGTAGCTATGCTAAATTGCACTATACGCTGGCCGATTCTTTACAAAAAATTTCGCAGAAAAATGCGAAGTACAGGGAAGCAATTACTTTTGCAAAAGAGGAACTTCGTTTAGCAAAAGAAATTGGCCTTATGAAAAGAAAAAAACATGCCTATGAGTTTTTATCTAAAGCATACGCCGGCTTAAAGGATTATAAGCTTGCATTTAAATATCATAAACTTTTTAAAGAAGCAGAGGATAGTCTTTTCAACAACCAAAAAATGAGAGAGATTGAAAATCTGGAGGCAAAATACCAAAACGAAAAGAAAGAACTGGAAATTCAAAACCTGGAAAATGAAAATCAATTAAAATCAGTAAAACTAGAAAAAATGAGAATGCGGCAAATATTGTCGTATTCAATAATTCTCATACTTATAGCATTTTCTGTATTTTTGCTCATAATTAGAAAAAAACTAAAGAAAAAAAACCAGACTATTAATGAACAAAATCAAACTATATCTTCACAATACAAAAAAATCCAAAATCAAAAAGATGAACTTGAAAAACATCAAAACAAATTAGAACAACTGGTTGATCAGCGAACCAAAGAGTTAAAGGCTGCAAAAGAAAAAGCTGAAGAATCAAACCGTTTAAAAAGTGCCTTTCTGGCGAATATGTCTCATGAAATTCGCACTCCAATGAATGCTATCATTGGATTTACCAATATGTTAAATCATGAGGAAGTCAGCAATAAAGAAAGACAGACAATGATAAACCATATCAGCCATAGCGGATATTCTTTACTGAATCTTATTGACAACATCATTGACCTTGCAAAGGTGGATGCCAGCCAGCTAAATATCGACTACAAAACCACAAACATTCAGAAAATTATTAACGAAATGTATGAAACATTTCAAGAAAGTTTCGCTCTAAAAGGAATTGAATTCAACATAAATAATGATACAGAAGAGAATGTATATATTGATATAGACGATTACAGGCTTAAACAGGTTTTTCGAAATCTATTGGACAATAGCTTAAAATTTACAAAAGAAGGGTGTGTAGAATTGGGCTACAGAGAAATGGAAAATGATATTGAATTTTTTGTAAAAGACACCGGTATCGGAATTTCAGAAAATAAACAAAAAATAGTATTCCAAAGATTTACCAAAATAGAAGATGATAAAGAAAAATTATACCGTGGTGCCGGACTTGGTTTAAGTTTAAGTAAAAACATTGTAGAATTGCTGGGAGGAAAAATCCACTTAGAATCACAAATTAATAAAGGTTCGTGTTTTTATATCACGATACCCAAAAATCACAGCTAAATCCAGGTTTTTTCATAAATAGATGGTGGATAGTAGATGGTAGATGGTAGATGGTAGATGGTAGATGGTGGATAGTAGATAGTAGATAGTAGATAGTAGATAGTAGATAGTTGCATTGCGAAAAAACTAAAAAAGGCTGTCTCCTTTTAGGAAACAGCCTTTAAAATATCTGGAAATTATTATTCTATCC
>JBNJFT010000047.1:0-15764 GCA_051747065.1 Bacteroidota bacterium
TATTCTGTATTCTGTTATTGATATTTACCTTCTACCTCTGAAATTTCCTTTCTAAAAGACCTCCATATCTTCCGGATCAGTGATTTTTTCGCAATAATGGCATTTTAAAGAATTTTTTTCGTTGTCCTTGGGCATCACAAAGAAGATGGTATTTACATTGTCATTATTTGTAATGCAGTTTGGATTGCCACATTTAGCAATGCCTTCAATTTGGTCGGGAACTTCAACGTCTCGTTTTTCGATTACCTTGAAGTCTTTTATGATATTTAATTTGGCATGAGGAGCGATTAATGCAATTTTGTTGATATCTGTATCCTTAAAATAAATTTCGGATAGTTTGATGATTGCCTTATGCCCTAGTTTTTTACTTTCTAAATTTGTTCCAAAGGTAATTTGGTTATTGATTTTCTCCAGCCCGAGAATTGATATTACTTTAAAAAGATGTTTGGCCGGGACATGGTCGATTACAGTGCCGTTTTTTATCGCGCTGACTAATAATTTGGTTTTGCTGCTATCTGTCATTGTTCTCTTTTTTTATTTAAGTCCTAATATTGAAGACATTATTGCCATTCTTGTATAAACACCATTGAGTGCCTGGGTGAAATAATAAGATTTTTTATTGTCATCCACATCGTCATGAATTTCATTAACTCTTGGGAGTGGATGGAGAATTTTTAAATTCTTCTTGGTACCTTCTAACATTGAATTCCTTAGAACGTATGAGTTTTTCGTTTTCTCGTACTCCATTGGGTCAGAGAAACGTTCTCTTTGAATTCTTGTCATGTAAATGATATCAGCATCGGCTATTACATCTGTTAAATCTGTATGTTCATAATATTTAAGACCGATTTCCTGCAGATACATTTTATATTCTTCGGGCATCCTGAGTTCTTCGGGAGATATGAAATTGAAAGTTGTGTTAAAATTGCTCATTGCCATAAGCAGGGAATGAACTGTTCTGCCGTATTTTAAATCTCCTACCATGTAAATATTAAGATTGTCAAGGGTTCCCTGCGTTTTTCTTATGGAATAAAGATCAAGCAGGGTTTGAGTTGGATGTTGATTTGCTCCGTCTCCGGCATTGATCACAGGAACGGATGCAACCTCGCTTGCATAACGGGCACTACCTTCAAGAGGATGTCTCATAATGATCAGGTCGGAATAGCTATTGACAGTTTTAATAGTGTCTTTTAAGGATTCGCCTTTCTGGACGCTTGAACTGTCTTTGCTGGCGAAACCAATAACTCTTCCGCCCAACCGGTTAGCGGCACTTTCAAAGCTAAGCCGGGTACGGGTTGATGGCTCAAAAAAAAGGGTAGCTATTACACTACCCTCTAACAATTTCTGGTTTGGATTTTTTTCAAATTCTTCGGCTAAATCCAGAAGCTTTATAATGTCTTCTTTCGAATAGTCGTTGATGGAAATCAGGCTTTTGTTGTTCATTGTTCAGATTTTTGTAGTAAAAATATAACGTTGAATTTAAATATGCTAAAATATTTGATAAAAAATTATAACATTTTATTAATAATTTTAATCTGGATTAAATTTTATCCACTTTTAATCCGTGAAGTTTTTCAAATCTTGCCACAGTTTCCTGTTCCTTGTTTTTTCGTATTCCAATTGTGAATTGACATGTAGCACCAAATTCTTTATCCAGGGGAACAATGTTTTCTTCATGGAGTATTTTCATAACATCATTCATTAAACTATAGTCAAAGTGGATTTTATATTTTTTCTGAATTACTTTTTTCACAATGGAAGCATTCTTAATAGCTTCATCGGCCGCAGTTTTGTATGAGCGTATCAGGCCCCTTGTTCCAAGCAGGGTGCCGCCAAAATACCGGACTACGACAATGAGAACATTAGTCAGGTTGTGGGATAATATTTGTCCATATATTGGTTTTCCGGCAGTGGACGATGGTTCACCATCATCATTCATCCTGGTAAATTCTTTTTCAATACCATAGCGATAGGCATAGCAGTGATGCCTTGCGTTGGGATGTTTTGATTTAACCTCTTCCAGCTTTGTTTTAATTTCATCTTCACTATTCACGGGGTAAACAATTCCATGAAATTTGCTCCCTTTTTCTTTATATAATCCTTCTGCAGGAGTTTTGATTGTAAGAAACTCATCTGTTTCCATGGTTATCAAGTTATGTATGATAATATATAAATAGCTACAATAGAAAGAGCTATTCCTATCCAATTTATAAAGGTAAGTTTTTCTTTAAAGACAAGTAATCCCAGAATCACAGATAAGCTGACAATTCCAATATTGTTCAGCCCAAAAACAATTGAGCCGTCAAGAGTTTCTGTAGGATTAATTTTGTAGTTTAAGGCTAATATCAGAAAATATATGGATCCGAAATTGCCTATCCCTAATAAACTCCCCAGAAAAATCGTTTTTGGTTTCATTAAGCTTTTGAATGATTTTTTTTGAATCAGGTTTGTAACAATTCCCGTGATGGTTGCTATTGTGAAAAGAACAGCAGAAAAGTAGGTGGAGGCTCCATTGTCGATATATTTAAACTGGGCAAATTTTATGATTGAGTCAACTACACCCATTCCGATGAAGAGTATAGCTGGCAGGTAAAGGTATCTTGGATCAAAGTGAATGCCTCTTTTGCGGTAAATAGTAAAAAACACTGACAGTAAGGCTATTGCAATTCCTATGGTTTTTAAAACAGTTATATGATCGGTAGGGTCATAAATTAAAGAAAAGGATATTGGAACGATTACAGACATCTTGGTTGCGACAGTAGTGATGGCGATTCCGGCCGTTTGTGAAGATTTTGCAATGAGCACAAACATGATCACGAAAAGTATGCCTACTGTAATTGCGTATGGAAACCACGGATTGTTATAAAGCGGAAAAATTTCAAGGTTGTAATCACTTATGGCATAACCTAATATAGATGCAATAATATAATTGATAATGATCACATCGAAATTCCGAAGCCCATACTTATAAACAATTCTGAATATTACAAAAAGAGAAGCTGAAGAGATGATGCTTAAAAGGAGAAATATCATTGCAGTTTATTTTTTTCGGTACAAAAGTAATTTCAAGTGGCGTAAAAAAAAACAGGTTCATATATTGCAGAACCTGTTTTGAAGTATGAAAAAATAAAAAACATGTTAAATCTTTAATTTCTTTTCCAGATTATTGATAGTTTGTTTAAATTGTTTATCCGTGTCAATCAGATTGTTAACTGTTTTGCAGGCATGAAGAACTGTTGCATGATCTTTTCCGCCAATTTGTGAGCCGATAGAAGCGAGAGATGATTTTGTCAGTGATTTGGAGAAATACATAGCTACCTGCCTGGCTTGTACGATTTCTCTTTTACGTGTTCTGGAATGCATTTGATCAGGAGTAATATTGAAATAGTCGCATACTACTTTCTGAATATAATCGACAGAGATTTCTTTTTTTGAATTTTTAACCAGCTTGTCAATTACTTGTCTTGCAAGTTCCAGCGTAATTTCTTTTTTATTGAGGGTGGATTGAGCCAGCAGCGAAATAAGGGCTCCTTCAAGCTCTCTCACGTTAATAGTTATGTTTGAAGCTATGTAATCGACAATCTCATCTTTAATATCAATACCGTCATGGTATATTTTGTGTTTCAAGATGTTTACCCTGGTTTCAAGATCTGGAGCTTGCAAGTCCGCGGATAAACCCCATTTGAAACGAGATATTAGTCGTTGTTCAATTCCCTGTAATTCGATGGGTGGTTTGTCAGAAGTTAGGATGAGTTGTTTTCCTGTTTGATGAAGATGGTTAAAAATATGGAAAAAGATATCCTGTGTTTTTTCCTTACCAGCTAATTCATGTATATCATCGATGATTAATGTGTCAATCATTTGGTAAAAATGCAAAAAGTCATTCTTGTTGTTATTCCGGACAGATTCAACAAACTGGGTTTGAAATTTATTTGCATTAACATACAAAACGGTCTTTTCCGGGAATTTTTCCTTAACCTTGATGCCGATAGCCTGTGAAAGATGGGTTTTTCCTAAGCCAGAATCTGCATATATAAATAAGGGGTTAAAGGCGGTTCCTCCCGGATTATCGGCAACAGCTTCACCTGCAGAGCGTGCCAGACGATTGCATTCCCCTTCAACATAATTATGGAAAGAATTATCCGGGTTTAAGCGTGGATCAACATGGAGTTTTTTGATTCCTGGTATAACAAACGGATTTTTTATTGAGTTTTCCTCGGTTTTTAAAGGGATAGAAACAGGTTTGTTTTTTAACTCCGTTTTATTATTCGTTGGAAACTTTACCGTATAAGGTTTCTTTTTGTTTGCCGAATTATTCTCCATCACCACGCTGTATTCTAATTTCGCATCCCCGCCCAGTTCTTTTTTAAGGGTTTTCCGTAAGATATCGATATATTGTTCTTCCAGATATTCATAGAAGAATGGGCTGGGAACCTGGATTGTTAATACTTTATTCTCCAGTTTCAATGGGACAATGGGCTCGAACCAGGTTCGGTAACTAATCGCCGGAACATTATCCTGAATAATTTTAAGGCAGCGGTTCCATACATCGATGTGTGTTCTGTCCTTCATTTACTTTTAAGTATTTAAATATTTTGACACGCTTTTTTGAAGTAAAACAAATTTGGGAAAAAAATCTTTAAAAAAAAACAGATTTAAATTTGTTATTCTAAATAAATTTATATGCTTTTTTTAATCAGCTCAGTAATCTTAAAAAAAAAATAAAAATAATTAATTGTCCTGACAATCAGGTTTTTGTATTTACGAAATGATAATGAGTTGTAATTTAAATGTTTGTTGATTTTAATTTAAGTTTTAAGCTAAGCTTTATTAATCGTTTGTATTTTGACTAAATAAAAAAAAGTTACTTTATTGATTCTGACAAAAAACTATTTCCATGATGAAACGGAGTTGCCGGGTAAAATATAGTATTACTAAAAAACAGAGTGATTTTCCTGTTTTTTTAAATGAAAAATTTTGATAGTTTTTTCAGTATTGTCCTTACTTATTTTTTCCAAATACTGATACGTTAATGTACCGTTTAGGGTTCTCTTTGATGTCTTTTATCAGGATATTTAAATCCTCTGTTGTTTTATTAAGGTTTTGATAAAGAGAATCGTTATTAATTAACAACCCTGCACTTCCTTCACCTCTGTCTATTTTTTTCATTATGCTGTCGGTAGAGGAGAGGGTTTTTTCAAGATGTGTAAGTGTTGCCGTCATGTTTGAGCGCTTCAGAGAGTCTGTTATTGCAGAAATATTGGAAAATGTATTCGTTATATTGTGTTTGTTTTGATCCAGGTTAGACGTGATTGATTCAAGATTTTGGAGTGTTTGTTCGAGTTCTGCTGTATTCGATGAGAGCAATCGGTCAACTTCTGCACTGGATTTTTTTAAGTTGTTCGATGTGGTGTCGAAATTATTGAGTGAATTCTGGATGCTATTTCTCGTATTTTCATCAAATATCGATATAATAGAATCTAAGGAGGTTATCAAAGTTTCAGCCTTGTTTTTAATGGGTTTCACTTCAGCATATAATCTTTCGGTTAAATCTTGCTGTAGAATTGAAGGTATAGTATCTCCCGGCTGATGATATTTTTTCTTTCCTGTAAAGTCAAGTTTTATGGCTTTAGTTCCCATTAAATCTGAACTGTAAATAGTTACTTTTGAATTGTAAGGTATTTTAATATCGTCCCGAATAAAAAATTTAACTGTAATATTTCGCATGTTATCTCCGGTAAGGGTGATATCTTCAACCATTCCTATTTTGTAACCGTTCAAATATACAGGACTTGAAGCCTCTAGTCCTGCAATATTTTCATAAACTGCGTAATAATAGTCATTACTTGAAAAGATATCTTTACCTTTTAAAAAGTTTATTCCCCAAATCAATAAGGCTATTAGGAAAACACCGATTAATCCTATTTTTAATTCTTTTGACATTTTCTCTATTTTTCTGTTAATCTAATTGCTTTTTCTACTGAAATTGGTTTTTTATTTTTGAAGGCTACAACAAAAGCACCAGGGAAATCTTTTTTTATTTCTTTTTTCATTTCTACTACCTTATCATACTCTTTAAAATCACCAATTGTATATTTGTATTTGTTTTCTAATTTATATTCTTTTATATTATCGTAATTCTTGAAATAATCAGAATCTTTAGGGATGGGGTTATTAGAAGAAGCAATTTGAAGTTTGTAAGATATGCTGTCCTTTTTTTTACTGAGACTTACACTTTTGCTATCAATTCTTTTTTTGTAAGCTTTAAATGCTTTAAATATGGAATATGCTAAGTTTTCATGGACTTCGTCTTTTTGTAGATAGGATTCTTCTTCCGGGTTGGAAAGAAAACCTGCCTCAATAAGTACACTGGGCATTGTTGTTTTCCATAATAATAGGAATCCGGCCTGTTTTACTCCTCTGTTTTTTAATGTTGTTTCTTCTTTAAATTCGTCTTGAACAAAAGAAGCAAAATTCAGGCTTTGTTCCAGATGGGTGTTCTGAATCAAAGAAAAAATAATATAGGACTCAGCGGATTCCGGCTCAAAACCTTCATATTTTTCTGAATAGTCTTCTTCATAATATATAGCTGCATTTTCTTTTTTAGCAACTTCCAGGTTGCTTTCTGTTTTATGAAGCCCCATAGCATAAGTTTCTGTGCCGTTTACATGGGTTTTTTTATTAGCGTTAAAGTGAAGTGAGATAAAAAGATCAGCTTCATTTTCATTGGCTATTTCTGCTCTTTTAAAAAGGGGAACAAAGGTATCGGTTTTTCTGGTGTAAACTACCTCTACATCATCCATTTTGTCTTCAATATACTTGCCAAGTTTAAGCCCGAGTTTTAATACAAGGTCTTTTTCTTTCGTTTGTTTTCCTAAAGCACCTGGGTCTTTCCCTCCATGCCCGGGGTCTATAACTACAGTTTTCAGCTCAGATTTTTCTTTTTCCTGGGCCGAGATATATGAAGAATTTGGAAATATTATTGTAATTCCCAAGATAATTATAAAAGGAATATATAGTTTGGCATGAATTTTTTTATTCTTCATAGAATTGAAAATAATATTTTCATTAGCTTTGATGCTTTGTTCTGATTTAAAATTAACACAAAAATAGCATAGTTAAATTGCAAATAAAATTAAGAAAAAATATTTTTAACTTGTTCTTCTGTTTCTGTCTCCTGTTTATTTTTTCGGGAGTTGTTTCATTACCTTTGCAATCCTATGGAGCAGCAGATTCTATGCCAATTTCTTCTGCAGATACCTTCCGTAATAATTTTTCGCAAGATACAATAAAAAAAGATTCCATTAGACAAGATACTCTTCAACAAGAAATTCTTCAACAAGATACTTCAAGACAGGACACTTCAAGACAAGATACTTCAGGAGAGGACACCGCAAGACAGGACACTTCAGGACAAGACACTGCAAGATCAGAAAAACAGGAGACCATCTTAGATTCAGAGGTTGATTACCAGGCTGAAGATTCTATTATATTATCCCGCGTGGAAAATAAAGTGTATTTATATGGAGATGCAAAAGTTGTTTATGGAGATATTGAGTTAACTGCTGATTACATTGAATATTCCCAGGACAGCAATGTCGTATCTGCCAGTGGAGTTGAAGATTCTACCGGAAATATGGTAGGTTTGCCGGTTTTTAAGGAAGGAGGGAAAACTTATAACGCTCATAATATTCGTTACAATTTTAAAAATGAAAAGGGATATATTCAACAGGTTAAAACAGAAGAGGAAGGAGGCTATTTACATAGCTCTGTAACTAAAAAGCATCAGAATAGAGAGTTTCATTTTCGTGATGGAAAGTATACTACATGTGATCATGATAACCCGCATTTTTATATCCGTATTTCGAAAGGCAAAGTTATTCCGGGTGAGAAAATTATTGCAGGTTCTTCATATATGGTCTTAGAGGATCTTCCCTTGTATCCTTTGATGGTTCCATTTGGCTATTTTCCAATCCAGAAGAAGCGCTCATCAGGAATTTATGATCCTTCATTTGGAGAAGAAAACAGAAGGGGGTTTTATTTAAAAGGAGGGTATTATTTTGGCATAAGCGATTATATGGATTTAAAAGTTTATGGGTCAGTTTATACAAAAGGTAGTTGGAATGCCAATCTGGATTATCAGGTTAAAAAACGATATAAATATACAAGTAAATTATCTCTTAAATATGATAGACTTCTAATGGGGGAAAAGGGAGCTGATGACTATAGAAACAACAGGGGTTTTGAAGTTAGATGGTCTCACAGACAATCATCAAAGGCAAATCCTTATAGTAGCTTTAATGCAAGTGTTAATTTAAGTTCTACTGCGTATGATAAAGACTTTAGCCAGAATATGGAAGATTATACTACAAATACTAAATCTTCCAATATTTCTTATCAGAAAACGTGGCCTGACTCGCCTTTTTCATTTAATGGGAAATTGAGACACAGTCAAAATTCAAAAACAAAGATGGTGAATTTGACATTGCCCGAGATGTCATTTGATATGAGCAGGCAATACCCGCTCAGAAAACTTAATAAAAGCGGGCGGTCAAAATGGTATGATGACCTTCAGGTAAGCTATAACGCTGATTTGAAAAATAAAATTAATTCCCCGGATAGCCTTCTTTTTGAAAATACCCAGTTTTCTGATTTTGAAAGTGGTATTAAACATTCCATGCCGGTTTCTTTAAATTTTAAAGTGCTTCAATATCTCAATATTACACCGAAAGCTCAATATCGTGGTGTTTTGTTTCCCCGGTATATTGAAAAACATTGGGATCCCGATTATCTTAATCCGGATGATTCAACTTATGGGGGAGTTGTTACTGATACGGTAGAACAAATGAAATATGCCCACTCATTGGAACCTTCCGTAAGTGTAAATATGAGTCCTAAATTTTTTGGAATGTATCAGTTTAAAGGGGAAAAATCTAAAGTTGAAGCAATACGGCATGTCATAACTCCATCGGTAGGAGTCAATTTCAGGCCGGATTTGGGTAATATGACATCGAAATATTATGATGAAGTGCAAGTTGATAGCGCAGGTAATACTCAGGAGTATTCTTATTTTGATGATCAATTGTATTCTCCGCCATCTACCCCGGAGAAAAGTGGTAGTGTTAATTTTGGCTTGAGTAACAATGTTGAGATGAAAGTACGTTCAAAAAGCGATACTGCGGAGAAAACAAAAAAGATTAAACTGCTGAATGAACTATCGTTTAATACTTCGTATAATATTTTTAAAGATTCCTTGAATTGGTCGCCAATACGTATCTCCGGACGAACAAATATGTTTGATGATAATTTAAGGATCAACTTTTCAGGTCGTTATGATCCTTACGCGTTGAATGAAAATGGAAAACGTATAAATGTCTCTGAATGGGAGAAAAATCAAAAACCAGGACGGTTAACCAATTTTAGTTTATCATTAGGTACAAAATTAGGACCAGATGGGAAAAATTCTTCTGATGGAGAGAATGGCTCTGATGATGAAGGCCGGGAAAAAGAGCACTATAATCCTTATGATTATTTCGATATTCCATGGAGTTTGAGTCTTGATTATAGCTTGAATTACAGCAAAAGACAATCTGAGTCAGAAGTGAAACAAACCGTGAGTCTGTCAGGTAATTTTAGCCTTACCGATAAATGGAAAATAAATTTCGATTCTCACTACGATATTTCCGAGGATAAACTCTCAGCTACAAGTATTTCTATTGATCGGGACCTGCACTGTTGGTCTATGAGCTTCCGCTGGGTGCCAGTTGGATATCGAAAAAATTACAGGTTCGAAATAAGTGTTAATAAAGCTATCCTGAAAGACTTAAAGTATGAGAAACAAAAATCATGGACAGATTATCTTTAAAGTATAATCATTTTTCCTAATTGATTATTAATTTGCTGTTTTTCCGTATTGTCGGATTTTTGTTATATCATCCATAGTTAGGCTCATTCAGAAGTAAGCAACCTGTTATATTGTAAGAAGTTATCGACAAAATTAAGCAAAGCGAAACCCCGAAAAATGCAAAAATGATTAAAAAGCAGGGTAGCAAGTAAGCAGTAAGCACTTTGCAGTAGGCAGTGAATATGCAGCACATAATGGATAAACAAATTGCTCTCCATAATCCGCATTAGAATAACCTAAAGTTTTGTGAGTTCTTTTTTTTCTCGATAATTCCGTAACCTCGTTTTTTGATAATTTTGGTTAATTTTAGTGCTGACAATTATTATTCAGGCTTGTAATAAGCTAATAATTATAGTTTTAAGTTTTTCTGAATGCGCCTAAATAGGATTTTATAAAACGCTCATTTTTTTAATTAACACATTAATAATACCAGATACAATATTTTTGTATTTCGTTGATAGTTAGCTTTATCGCATTCTGGATTCCTAATTCTGTATTCTTATAGGAATATAGCCGGTACTTCTGAAACTGCCTTTATAATTGGAAAGGAGACCACTGGCAGATGGATGATGTGCTGCTTGATGGTGTCAGGATTTAGAAGAAAAAAATTACGCTTTATTTAAAGAGCTTTTCATAAAAATAATATGGCGACTTCTTTCCGGGCAAAACAGCATCACCCTGAAAAGTAAATCCCATATCCTGGTATAATGTATTCATAGCTTCATTTTTACTGTATGCATTTGATTTGATTGAGCCGTAGTTATGTTCCTTTGCATACTGCTCTATGAAGTCTATGAGTTTTTCACCAAGTTCATCTGAAAACCAACCGGGAAAAATAGCAATTCTCTTGATTATTAAATTCTGTTTGTTTTGATCGTTCCACATTATTTTGGTGAAATCTTCGGGCATTTGGCTTGCCAATGAAAAGGTACCAAAAGTGATTTTGCCTTTTCGCAAGACAAATAATTCTCCATTATTCACTTCTTCTTCCATTTCAGAATATTCAGGAGTAGGCGGGCGCCATTCATTTTCGCTGACGTTATTGTATTCGAATGAGATTTTTATTAGATATAGAGCTTCAACAATGTCCTTTTCTTCTGCTTTCTGAATTTGCATGTGAATTTATTTAAGATATATCACTAAATTATAAAGATTTTAACAAAAATAAAACATTTATTCAATTTTACTATTGGAAAACGTATTTTGTATAAAATATTGAAGGAAATTAAAGTGTTCTTATTGTGTTACTAATGTGTTAATCTGAATAGCATTAAAAAAACAAAGGCTTGAATGCTTAATTCGCTATTAGTAAGGCCATGTTTTTTGCTAAATTTGTAATTAATCAATATTCAGATTTAATGTGTGATTGACTTAATCACCTGTAATCATTTAGTTTGCGAAAACAAAATCAAAATAAAGACTGTTATGGAAATTGTTGTCGGAGATGTACATGGTTGTTATAAGACCTTGCGAAGATTAGTTGAAGAAATTGTTGGTGTGAGTAAAGATGATAAATTGTATTTCGTTGGAGATTATATTGATAGAGGGCCTTACAGTAAGCAGGTTTTGGATTATCTTATCGAACTTAAAAACAATGGATATCAGATTTATCCACTAAAAGGGAATCATGAAGAAATGCTTATTAATGCCTATCTGGATCAGTCCTCAAATAATTTCCTGCTTTGGATGATGAATGGTGCAGAAACCACATTTCGTAGTTATGGCATCGAACCCTCTGCTTTGATGGGTGAAGCAAATTTGAACGAACTTCCTGAGCAGCACATATCTTTCATGCGTAAGATGCCTTATTATTACAAGCTGGAAAAATATATTTTAGTGCATGCGGGAATCAACTTTGCGTCGGAAAAACCTTTTGAAGATTATGTTTCTATGGTATGGTGCAGAGATTGTGAAAACTACTTGTCAGCATCCGGCGGGCGTACAATTGTTCATGGGCATACGCCTATACCTCTTGAATTTATTCAATCTTCCGTAGATGAAGGAATCGCTGCAGATATTAATCTTGACGCAGGATGTGTTTATACTGATATGGTCGGTATGGGAAATCTTGTTGCTCTGGATCTGGAATCTTTAAGAATTTATTCTACAGAAAATATAGATTTTTAATATACCATTAAGTTGCCTTCGTAATGTTTTCATTATATTTGGCTATTGAGGTTTTTTGAAAGAAGACTTTTTATTAATACCTGAAGAACTAAGAAGAAAAATATTTTTAGCTATAGTGGAATAACTGCTGGCATTTAAGTAAAAAGTGTCAGATAAGAATGGATTAGGTTGAGCACTTCAGGTGAAAAAATTGGGAGATATGTTAAATAGTGATAATAGATTTATAAACAGAGAGATAAGTTGGCTTTCTTTTAATGAGCGTGTTCTGCAGGAAGCTGCTGACAGATCTAACCCATTGGTTCAACGAATGAGGTTTTTGGGAATTTTTTCCAATAACCGGGATGAGTTTTTTCGTGTACGGGTGGCTACGGTAAGAAGAATTGGTGCTCTGCGCGGGAAACAGAAATTACTGGGAGGAGAAACTCCACAGTTACTGCTAAAAAAAATACAGTCCATTGTTGTCAAGCAACAAGCAAAATTTGAGCAGATATATGAAGAATTGATAAATGATCTGAAGAAGCACAATATTTATGTTGTCGATGAAACGCAACTTACTAAAGAGCAAGGAGAATTTGTTGAGAAATTCTATCATGAAAAAGTTCGTCCGGTTCTTGTTCCGATAATGCTTCAACATACAGATGAATTTCCTTATTTGAGAGATAAGCCGATATATTTTGCAGTAAAATTGTCAAAAAATAATGCCCCACAACAGACAAAATATGCACTACTTGATTTAGCTCCCGAAATATTGCCCCGGTTTGTAGTGCTTCCCGGTGTCGGAAAAAACAAATACATTATTATTCTGGATGATATTGTAAGGTATTGTTTGAATGATATTTTCTCTTTTTTCGATTACGATTATTCAGAAGCCTATACAATAAAAATTACCCGCGATGCAGAGTTAGACATTGATGATGACATCTCAAAGAGCTTTATGGAAAAAATGTCTTTAAGCCTTGAGAAACGTAAACAGGGACAACCTGTGCGTTTTGTTTATGATGCAAATATGCCCGTAGACCTGTTAGACTATTTCAAACAAAGAATGAAGTTTGGGAAAGACGATAATGTCATTGCTGGTGGAAGATATCATAATTTTAAGGATTTTATCAATTTTCCGAATATAGGGCCGGCATCCCTGGAGAATAAAACGAAACCGCCAGTTCCTGCAATGCATCTTTATTATCACCAGAGTATTCTGAAAGAGGTGAAAAAACGGGACCATATTCTACATTATCCATACCAGTCGTTCAGGTATTTTATAGATATGTTGAGAGAGTCGGCTATTGATCCCAAAGTTACTGAGATTCAGATCACACTATATCGGGTTGCAAAAAAGTCAATGGTAATTAACTCTTTGATCAACGCTGCACGAAACGGCAAAAAAGTAGTTGTGGTTATTGAACTGCAGGCAAGATTTGATGAGAAGGCAAACATCCAGTGGTCAAATCGCATGCAGGAAGTAGGTATAAAAGTGATACATGGAGTGTCGGGCTTGAAGGTGCATTCTAAATTACTCCTGATTACACGCAAAGAAAAACAGAGTATTGAGCGATATGCTTATATTGGAACAGGAAATTTTCAGGAAGATACATCCGAAATTTATTGTGATGAAGGATTATTCACTTATAACAAGAAAATTACCTCTGACGTGGCTAAAGTTTTTGAATTTTTTGACAAAAATTATAAGCAACATATTTTTAATCATATTATTTTATCTCCCTTTAGTACACGCAGTCATTTTATTGATCATATAGACAAAGAAATTCACAACGCCAGATCTGGTAAAAAAGCTTTGATGATCATAAAGATGAATAGTCTGGTGGATGAAGAGATGATGGATAAATTATATGAAGCAAGTCAGTCCGGAGTTAAAATTCAATTGATTATACGAGGGATATGTTCTATTAAGCCCGGTGTTCCGGGATTAAGTGAGAACATCGAGGCAATTAGTATTGTAGATAAGTTTCTGGAACATTCACGTATTTTTTATTTCTACGATGGAGGAAAGGAATCGATCTATATTTCTTCGGCCGACTGGATGGTACGTAATCTGGACCGAAGAATAGAGGTGACTTCTCCTGTTTATGACCCGGAAATAAAGCGGGAGTTGATCCAAATGCTTCAAATTCAACTGAGAGATAATGTGAAAGCAAGAGTTCTTGACGAAGTGCAGGATAATAAATACGTAGTCAATGATTATAAAAGAGTACGGGCTCAGAACGACTTTTATTATTACTTAAAAAGGAGAAAAAATCGGTTGGATAATAAAATAGAAAAATAAATAATTTACTACATTATATGTTATATGGCTGTTAAATTAGTTGAAGTAACCCGTGGAGATATAGTAGAGAGTATACACAGAGGAGATGTGGCAATTGTAAACTATAAGGGAGATTTGTTATATTATGCCGGAAATCCTCAGAAAATCACATATATACGTTCAGCTGCAAAACCAATACAAGCATTAAATGTAATTCTTTCCTCTGCATATAGGCAGTATGAGTTATCACTGAAGGAAGTCGCCGTCATGTGTGCGTCTCATTATGGTGAGGATTTTCACAGAAAGACAGTAGAAGAAATCCTTACAAAAATCGGGTTGAACAAAGAATTTATCTTAGGAGGATCAGTAGCTTCATTAAGCAAGGAAATTGCATTCCTGCAGGCATGGAATAATCAGCAGCCCGATCAGTTGTTCAATGATTGTTCCGGTAAACACGCTGGTTTTCTTGCTGTTTGTAGAAAAAAGGGTTATACTGTTAAAGATTATCTTGAAGCAGAACATCCGGTTCAAAAAGAGGTTCTGGATATCATCAGCAAGGTATGTCAGTATCCTAAGGAAAATATTAAACTAGGTGTGGATGGCTGCTCTGTTCCGGTTCATGCTCTGCCTCTTTTTAATATGGCACTGGGGTACGCCCGGCTAGCAAAACCGGATAATTTCCAAAGTGATTATGAAGAAGCTTCCAACACGATTTTTAAAGCAATGAACCAGCATCCGGAAATGATAGCAGGAACAAATGGGTTTTGTTCTGAGCTTATCAGAAATACGAATGGAAAACTCATAGGAAAAATAGGAGCAGAGGGTGTTTACTGTATCGGCCTTAAAAAAACGGGAATTGGAATAGCGCTGAAAATTGAAGATGGTTCTATGAATAGAATTCCACCTGTCGTTATAAAAATACTTAATGATTTGAAGGTGCTTACGAAAGACGAATTGCGTAGTTTAAAAAAGTATTCACCGATGGATAATTTGAACGATAAAAATATAAAAGTAGGTGAGATATCAGCTACTTTTAAGCTGGAAAAAATGTAAAATTTCTTACAATCTACTATGGGTAAAGAACAACAATTAATTCATCTTTATACTTGTTCTGAAATTGATGCTCTTGCTATCAAAGAGTTTTTAGAAGATAATAATATTGCGTGTTTTCTGCGTAACGATATGTATTCAGGTAATCTGGCCGGTTTTGGTGCAGCTTTACCCGGAAGTGACACCAGGGTGTTTGTTACTAAAAATGATTTTATGCAGGCCAGAGTTTTGTTAGAAGAGTATTTAGATGCTATGAATGATAATAATACCAATAGTTAATCCCTGGCTAAATTTGTTAGTGACCTCAGCTATACAATCTGACCTAACGCTACTTCCAAAAACACCCGGACTTTCTATTGTACAATCTGGTGAATCAGCATGCTTACCTCTCATCTTGTGTAAGATAAATTACACTTTTTTAAT
>JBNJFT010000048.1:0-12185 GCA_051747065.1 Bacteroidota bacterium
ACTTTAACTTGTTACGTAAGTATGTTTTTCGTTTCATTCTTTTTAGGAAGAAGGTTCTATTTCATTCCATATCCTATCAAATCAATCCTTTTTTACATGTTTTTATCTTACGGTATATATTTTCTCCAAAACTTTATTCAATATCCAAATTTACCCTTTAAAATTGTTATTAATTCTTTATTTTTGTTATTCTTTATAACTGTTATTTTTAAAAGAGAAAAGATTGCATTAAAGGATATTAAAGAGTTTTTTAAATTATAACAGTAACAGAACTATAGAACTAAATTTAAAATGAAATCCTCATTCAGAAATCACAGACATAAGAAAATGAACAGAATGTTCCTTTCTGAAAATATCATTTAACAACAATAACAACAATGCAGCAGTAAAACAAAAAAAACAACATTAAATGAAAGTCAAAATTATTAATAAATCCGGTAATCCATTACCTTCTTACAGCACTGAGTGGTCTTCAGGTATGGATTTACGGGCAAATCTTGATGAACCTGTTACTTTGAAACCTTTGGAAAGAAAACTGGTTCCAACAGGGCTATATATTGAATTGCCGGAAGGTTACGAGGCTCAGATTCGTCCGAGAAGTGGTCTGACTTTAAAGAAGGGAATTACTGTTCTAAATTCACCAGGAACCATTGATGCTGATTACCGCGGAGAGATTGGAATTATTCTTGTGAATTTTTCAAATGATACAGTTGAAATAACCCCGGGCGAACGCGTATGCCAAATGGTTATTTCTTCATTTGAACATATTGAACTGGCAGAGGTTGATGAAATAAACGAAACTCCGAGATCCTCAGGAGGATTCGGACATACCGGAACACATTAAAAAACAATATTATGAAGCTTATTATACCGATGGCCGGGAAGGGAAAACGAATGAGGCCGCATACTTTAACAACTCCCAAACCTTTAATAAAAATAGCAGGACACTCAATTGTTCATCATCTTATCTACGAAATAAAAGATGTCTTAGAAGAACCAATTGAAGAGATCAATTTTGTAATCGGGCGTTTTGGCGAACGTGTTGAACAAGAGTTAAAAAATCTTGCTCAAGAGGTTGGAGCGAAACCCGTGATCTCTTATCAGGATAATCCGTTAGGAACGGCACATGCTGTTTATTGTGCAGAAAAATCTCTTAAGGGAGATGTCATAATTGCATTTTCCGATACACTGTTTAAGGCAAACTTCAAACTTAAGACGAAATCAGACGGAATTATCTGGACAAAAAAAGTAAACGATCCCTCCTCTTTCGGTGTTGTACGGAAAGATAAAGATGATTATGTTGATGGATTTTTCGAAAAACCTTCCTCTTTCATCTCAGATGAAGCAATTATTGGGGTTTATTATTTTAAAAAAGGAGAAGACCTTAAAAAGGAAATAAAATATTTACTTGATAATAATATTCGTGAAAATTCAGAGTTTCAATTAACTGATGCTCTTGAGAATTTACGTAAGAAAAACAATCGTTTTGCCACTTCTGTTGTTGACCGATGGTTTGATTGTGGCAATAAGGATGCAACAGTTGATACCAATAAAGAGATGTTAAATTACATTGATTCAGATAAATTGAAAGGAAAAGGGATTGTTGAGGAAAATTCTATCATAATTGAACCATGTTACATTGGCAATAATGTGCAGATAATAAATTCGGTTGTTGGACCGTATGTATCTGTTGAGGATGAGACAGTTATTGAAAAGGCGTTAATTTCAAATTCTATTATTCAATCCAACACAAAGATCAGGTTACTAAATTGCACAAATTCAATGATTGGCAGCCATGTTGAAATTGAAGGAAATTTTGTCGATTTAAGTGTTGGAGATTACACAAATTTAAACTTATAATTTATGTATCGATTTTTTGTTTCCATTATACTATTTGCTTTTTTGTTTTCCGGATGTGGATCTGTATTTCAGTCTACTGACTCAAAGGACGAAGCTAAAGCAGATACAGTCGAAATTGAAGAACTGTCACAAGAGGAACAGTTGAGATATCAATATTCCCTTGTGGAAGGCTTAAAACAGAAAGCTCTCAAAAATTATAGTCACGCTATATCCTATTTTTACAAGTGTCTTGAAATACAACCCAACTCCCCTGCTGTTCAATACCAGGTATCGCTGGTAAACAATCTTCTTGAACAACCCGACTTAGCACTTCAGTATGGAAAGAAAGCTGTAGAAAATGCTCCTGAGAATAAATATTACCGTGAACATCTTTTTCAGCTATATCTCCGTAATGAACAACCAAAGGAAGCTATCAAACAATACGAATACCTCGTTGAAAATAAGCAGGCGAAAACGGAACACTTTTATGATCTCGCACAGCTTTACAGGGAAACCAATCAATATAATAAAGCAATTGAGATGCTCAATAAAGTTGAAAAGCGAACCGGTATTAATGAGCAAATACAAGTCCTAAAGAAAGCTTTATACACCAAAACGGGTAATGAAGAAAAGGCTATTGCAGAAGTTAAAAAGCTCATCGATAATTTTCCGAAGGAAACCAGGTATTATGGAATGCTGGCTGAATTGTATGCCAGTTATCAGATGTACGATAAGGCAGATAAAATGTATGACAGATTATTTGAAATTGACAGTACCAATTACATGGGACAGGTTTCACTTGTTGAATACTACAAGTCACAAGGAAAATATGATGAGGCACTTAATCAATACGAGCTTATTATAGATCATGACAAAATTGATTTTGGTACTAAATTTCTTGTTTTTATGAAGTTTCTTGAAGACAGGAATGTATATCTTCAGAATAATGATAAGATGATCCTCTTACTCGATTCCCTATCTTCGTTTTATCCTGATAAAGATGAAGTTCATACACTTTATACGGATCTTTATTTAAAGACCAACAAATACGATAAAGCAATAGATCATCTTGAAGTTTTAGTAAAATCGGAAAATGAAAGGCCTGTTTTTTGGGAACAATTGCTTTCGTTATATAGTTATAACAATGAATTTGAAAAAATGTACAAATATGGGGTCAAATCGCTTGAACAATATACTGATAAATCCAGGCTTTTTCTGTTCACGGCAATAGGTGCAAATCAAACAAACCGCTCCGATACGGCAGCAACTATTTTGAAAGAAGGGTTGGAAACAGTTGAATCTGATGAGGATATGAAGATCCAATATTACACTCAATTAGGAGAAGCCTACAAGAATCTGAATAAACATGAGAATTCTGATAAATACTTTGAAAAGGTGTTGGAGATGGATCCTGAAAATTTGTTGGTTTCAAATAACTATAGTTACTATCTTTCATTAAGAGGGGAAAAATTGGAAAGGGCCCGGGAACTTATCGAAAATGCAATTCAGCAGGAGCCTAATAGTGCTATTTATTTAGATACTTATGCATGGGTTTTATATAAACTTGAAAAATACGATAAAGCAGAAAAACATATTGAAAAGGCTATAAGAAATGGCGGCTCCGAAGATCACGAAGTTCTGGAGCATTATGGAGATATTTTATTTAAAAACGGAAAGGAAGACAAAGCTCTGCAACAGTGGAAGAAATCAAAATCCGCCGGGAATGATTCAGACGAAATAGAATATAAGATTGAGAATCAAAAGATTCCGGAATAGTGTGATGAAATGCTTATTGGCGCATACCTGTAGAAAATGTAGAGAATACTGCAGACAGGGATTTGTCGAAAGCCGGAAATAATAAAAATGGTATATTAATGAAATGGCAGATAGTTTTTTCTCTTTTTCTTTTGGGTATTATTTTCTTTGGATGTAAAAGTCAAAAGATACTTACCGAAAAATCCGATCATATAGATGAAACTCTTGAGAATCACGATATGATAAAAAAGGGTATCATCAATAAAAATATTTCTGATACTACCGTTATTTTAAAAAATTTTAAGGTTAAATACTCCTCTGAAAAAGCCTCACATAATTTATATGGTTCCGCCAAATTGGTGCAGGATACTGCTATATTAGTTTCTTTGCGAGCTCCTTTAGGTATCGAAATTTCACGGGTTTTGTTCAGACCAGAAGAGGTTCTGGTTCTTGACAGAAAGGGAAACAGATATTTAGTAGGAGATTATTCTTACCTGGAGGAGCGATTCAACATGAATTTGAATTTTAATTTAGTTTATAGCCTTATGATCGGAAACTTTCCGGATGAATACCAATTTCTTGAAAGACGTGACAATATAAAACCTGAATTCTCTAACGTAGCACAAGATTCTCTATATGTGGGAGAATTTCATCAACCTGCAGGGAAAAATTATAAATTTCAACTCTGGATTCATTCATCCCTTATCCGGCCTGAACTTTTTATCTTCTATGAAGAAAGAAATTTTAAGAATTTTTCCGTACAATATTTTGACTACAACGAACATTCTGAATATTATCTGCCAGGTAAACTTCAAATAGATGGTGGTCAGGAAAAGGAGAGTTATAAAATAGATATCGAATACAGAAACGGAGAACTATCTTCTGATAAACGAATTCATTTTGATGTTCCTTCAAAATTCGAAAAAATTGATTTAAGATGAAGTTTCGAACCAACATATTTATCTTTCTTTTATTCTCATTTATTATAACTTTCACCACTCCTGACCTCTATTGCCAAAGGAAAGAAGAATTAAAAGAGAGAATAGACAACAAAAGGAATGAAATTGAAAATGCAAATAAAATTTTAAAAGAGACAGAAGAAAACAGGCAATCTACCCTTCACCAGTTAACCATTTTAAAAAAGCGAGTCACTTTAAGAAACGAACTTCTTGAGCAGCTGGATCAACAAGTTTCTAATATCGAAGGACGCATTGCCAATCATCAAAGACAGATCGGTCAATTTCAAGATAAAATTGAAAGGTTGAAGAAAAGTTATGAGAAAATCATCTACAATGCATATTTAAATAACAAGGGCTTCAATAAATTAATGTTTATTTTATCTGCTGAATCATTTAACCAGGCATATAAGCGATTTAAATATTTGAATCAACTCGCTAAATATCGGAGAGATCAGGCACGGCAAATTAAAATTCAAAAGGAAAAACTTGAGCTTAAAATTCAAGAACTTCGACATCTGAGATCTCAAAAAGAAGACATTCGTGCTGAAAAATTAGATGAAAAACAAAAACTTAAACATGAAGAGAACCAGGTTAAACAACAGGTTCAGTCGCTAAAAAGAAAAGAATCTCAAATCCGCCAGGATATTCAGCAGAAACAACAAACGGTTGCTCAATTAGAGAAAGAGATTGAAAAAATCATAGAGGAGGAGAGAAAACGAACAAAACACTGGGAAGATCTTTCAGATAAACAAAAAGAAATTACAGATGCATTCGCTAATAATAAAGGCAAACTTGAGTGGCCGATTAATGATGGTGTAATCACTTCTGATTTTGGTGAAAACTCACATCCTGTATTAAAAGGAATTAAAACCTTTAACAATGGAATTGATATTAGTGCCACCAAAAATTCCAAAGTTCAATGTATATTTGATGGTGTTGCCAGAAAAGTAATCTCTATCCCCGGAGCCAATTTAACAGTTATTGTCCGTCACGGAAACTACCTTACTGTCTACTCTAATTTAGTTAACGTAAATGTTCAGCCCGGCGATGAGATTTCGAAAGGAGAGATTATAGGAGAAGTATATCAGGATAAATCCACAAGTGAAAACATTTTGCATCTTGAATTATATAGAGAGAGTGAACGGTTAAATCCTAAAGAGTGGCTAAATTACTAATCATAGGAGGTATAGGGTTGTTTTCATTTGTAAATGATAAGCCAATAAAAATTTTGTAGTAATTTTCTCTGTATTTTTGAAACAAATAAGCTTTATTTGAGTATAAATTCTATTACTCGTTTATTAAATTAATCTATGGAAAAAACCATTACGATAGCATCTAAGATTGATAACATCAATAAGATCGAAAAATTCATCGATGAATTTTCTGAGAAGAATGAAATTAATTCAGATATCTATGGTAAAATTTTAATCGCAACTGTAGAAGCTGTTAATAATTCCATTGTTCACGGAAATAAAGAAGATATTAACAAAAGTGTAAGCGTATATGTAAAACATCAGGGTGACAAGATTTATATTACAGTTGAGGATGAAGGAAGTGGTTTTGATTACTCAAAAGTACCCGACCCAACCAAACCCGAAAACGTTGAGAATATACACGGCCGGGGAATATATCTTATGAAACATCTCGCTGACGATGTTTCCTTTAATGATGATGGTTCTATAGTAACTATGGAATTCAACAAAGAATAATGTCCATTTTCATCCACTACACAGAAAATACTCACCTTTTACCTGACGAGAAGAAATTAATTCCTTATTTAGAATGGTTAATAACCAACGAACATTTTGTTCCTGGCGAAATTAATCTCATTTTCACCGATAATCCTGAAATTTTAAGATTAAACCGAAAATATTTGAATCACGATTATTATACTGATGTTATTACATTTTACTATGAAAATCCGGAGGAATTAGATGGAGATATTTTTATAAGCCTTGATAAAGTTTTTGAAAATTCCCGGGACTATCAGACGGAATTCACTCAGGAATTATTGAGAGTTATTTTCCATGGATTTTTACACCTTGCAGGATATGACGATCAGTCAGATAATGAACTTGCATTAATGCGCGAAAAAGAGGAATATTATTTAACAAACTATTATTTAGAAAAGAAATAGCTTATTTATAATTCCTTTTTACCTACCCGAATTGTTATTATTTTAATTTTGCAGGAAAAAGAAATCATCTATGTTGAATCATAAATATGATATTATTGTTGTAGGAGGAGGTCACGCCGGTGCAGAGGCAGCTGCAGCAGCAGCTAATATGGGATCAGAGGTGTTGCTTATAACTATGGATATGAGTAAAATAGCCCAGATGAGTTGTAATCCTGCAATGGGTGGAATTGCTAAAGGTCAGATTGTTCGTGAAATAGATGCCCTTGGTGGATACAGTGGAATTGTTACCGATTTAAGTATGATTCAATTTCGGATGCTCAATTTGTCGAAAGGACCTGCAATGTGGAGTCCAAGAGCACAATGTGATCGAATGAAATTTTCCCGTTTATGGCGTGAAAAGCTTGAATCTATACCAAAGTTACATTTCTGGCAGGATACTGCATCTTCTTTAATTATTGAAGGAGGAGAAATTAAAGGAGTTCATACTCAGATGGGAGTCGATTTTTATTCAAAAATTGTTATACTCACCAATGGCACTTTTTTAAACGGGCTTATGCATATCGGATCAAAAAAAGTTGAAGGAGGCAGAGCATCCGAACCTTCATCTAAAGGACTTACAGAACAGCTTCAAAGTTTTGGTTTTGAAACAGGACGAATGAAAACGGGAACCCCGGCCCGCATTGATGGGCGAACGATAGATTTTTCTAAATTGCAGGAACAAAAAGGCGACCAATATACTCATCGTTTTTCATTTATTCCTCAGAAAAATGTTCTTTCAAACATGCGTAGTTGTTATATTACATTTACGCATACGGATGTACATAAAATTCTTGAAAAGGGTTTTGAGGAATCCCCTATGTTTAATGGAACCATTGATAGCATTGGCCCCAGGTATTGCCCAAGCATAGAAGACAAGGTTGTTACTTTTGCCGATAAAGATTCACACCAGTTGTTTCTGGAACCGGAAGGCGAGAACACAATTGAATATTACTTAAATGGTTTCTCCTCATCTTTGCCTTTGGAGGTTCAGCTTGAAGCCCTTAGAAACATTCCCGGGTTAGAAGATGCTACTATTTTCAGACCCGGCTACGCGATTGAATATGATTTTTTCTCACCAACACAACTGCATCCTACACTGGAGACAAAAAAAGTACCTAATTTATATTTTGCCGGCCAGATAAACGGCACTACCGGCTACGAAGAAGCTGCAGCACAGGGTTTGGTTGCTTCTATTAATGCTCACAATAAAATTCATGGAAAAGAAGAGTTTATTTTGAAGAGAGATCAAGCCTACATTGGTGTTTTGATTGATGATCTTGTTACCAAAGGTGTCGATGAACCCTACCGAATGTTTACTTCCCGTGCTGAGTACCGAATTCTTTTGCGTCAGGATAATGCAGATATTCGCCTTACTGAATATGGATATCGGTTGGGATTGGTTTCAGAGGAAAGGTATTCCTATTTGAAGGAGAAAATTAACTATCGTGATGAAATCATACATTTTTTCAAAAATTACAGTGTTTCTCCCGAACAAGTAAATGATATGTTAACCGAAAATAAAACCTCCCCCTTAAAACAAAAACGGAAGCTTATTGATCTCATTCTGCGGCCGCAAGTTGATATTTATAAAATTTTGAAAGTTCTTCCGGATTTTCAGGAGTTGGTTAGTCGAATACCAAACCGCCAGAATGAAATTCTTGAAGCTTCAGAAATTTTGATGAAATATAGTGGATATATCGATCGGGAAAGACAGATTGCAAACAAATTAAATCGTCTGGAGCATATTAAGATCCCTGATAATTTCGAATTCGATAACATACAATCTCTTTCAACAGAAGCCAGGCAGAAATTAAAGAATATAAAACCTGATTCAATTGGTCAGGCCTCACGAATTAGTGGGGTTTCGCCTTCAGACATTAGTGTTTTGTTAATTTACTTAGGAAGATAATGTTCCACGTGGAACAATAAACATAAAAACTAAAATTATGGAAAAACAACATGAAATAACCGGAAAAATTGTAGACGTAGTTAATCAAAAAATTTACGGGGCAACCATTTTTGTTGATGGAAACCGCATTCATTCCATAGAACCGAATGAAAAAGCAAATGGTCCTTACATATTACCCGGATTAATTGATAGCCACATACATATAGAAAGCTCCATGCTTACACCTCAATATTTTGCCCGGGAAGCTGTTAAACATGGAACCATAGGAACCGTATCGGATCCTCATGAAATTGCTAATGTTCTCGGAGAAAAAGGCATTAATGCAATGATTGAAGACGCACAAAAAGTTTCTTTCAAGTTCTTCTTTGGCGTTCCCTCTTGTGTTCCCGCTACTCCTTTTGAAACTTCTGGCGCTGTTTTAGACAGTAAAATTGTGCAAAAGCTTATTGAACGGGAAGATTTTTACTACTTAGCTGAAATGATGAATTTTCCGGGTGTTATCAATCAGGATCCGGAAGTTATGAAGAAGATAAAAACTTCCCTTGAAAGCGGCAAACCCGTTGATGGACACGTACCGGGTTTAACTGGTTCAGATCTTGATAAATACATTAATGCCGGCATTACAACTGACCACGAATGTGGCAATTATGAAGAAGCTGTTGAGAAGATCAATAAAGGAATGAAAATACAATTGCGGGAAGGGAGTGCCGCAAAAGATTTTGACAGTCTTTACAAACTGATCGATGAATTTCCTGATCATGTTATGCTTTGTTCGGATGATAAACATCCTGATGACTTAATCCAGGGACACATCAATAAATTGATAAAGAAAGGACTGGAAAAAGGGTTGGATTTGTTCAATCTTTTAAAGGCTGCTGTAATTAATCCGGCGAAACATTATCATTTGCCTGCAGGTATGTTACAGGTTAATGACCCGGCAGATTTCATTCTTGTTGATAATTTTGATGATTTTAATGTTTCCCAAACATATATTAATGGAGAAAAGGTATTTGACGAAGAGGGGTCTCATATTTCTCCGGTTTTTAACAACTACCCAAACGTAATGCATGCAAAAGAGCTAAGCGTTCCCGATATTGAAATTGAAGACAAACAAAAACCTGTTAAAGTTATAAACGCAAAAGATAGAACATTATATACTACTTTTGAGTCTTTTCTTTTGAATCCGGTAAATGGCAAGTTGCATTCAAATCCACAAAATGATATATTAAAGATTGTTGTTCAAAATCGGTATAAAAGTCAACAACCAAGTATCGGTTTTATCAGAAACTTTGGACTTCAACGCGGAGCTATTGCTACAAGCGTTGCTCATGACAGCCACAATATTATATGTGTCGGTGTTGAAGACGAAGCTATAGTTAAAGCCATAAATGAAATAATTCATATAGGTGGAGGAAATATTGTTTATGACGGAAACAATATAACTTCATTACCCCTGGAATTTGGTGGTCTTATGACCAGCAAACCGGCCCGGGATGTTGCCGAACAATATCAGAAATTAAACACGGTCACCAAACAACTTGGCTGTTCGCTTTATGCTCCTTTTATGACATTGGCTTTTATGGCTTTGCCCGTAATACCGGAATTGAAAATTACAGATCAGGGATTATTTGACGTAACACAATTCAAATATACGGAATTGTATGACGAGTAATCTTTAATGTTCCACGTGGAAACACAGCTATAATTTACAGCTGATGAATGATATGCTTAAAGATAAGATAGATAATTTGCCTGATAAGCCAGGCGTTTATCAATTTTTTGATAAAGAAGATAAAATTATTTATGTTGGCAAGGCCAAGTCTTTAAAAAAAAGAGTTCTAAGCTATTTCAACAAAAAAATTTATGAGAATTACCGGTTAAAGTTATTGGTAAACAAAATCCGGGATTTAAAATATATCGTTGTTGAATCCGAGTCAGAAGCTTTATTGCTTGAAAACAACCTGATAAAAAAATACCAGCCGAAGTACAATGTTCAACTGAAAGATGATAAAACTTTTCCCTGGATTTGTATTAAAAATGAGCCGTTTCCGCGTATTTTCTCTACCCGGAATGTAATTCGGGATGGTTCCCAGTATTTCGGTCCTTATACCTCTGCCAATATGGTACGTATTTTACTTGATCTTATTCGAAAACTCTATCCACTCCGGACATGTAATTATAACCTGAGCGATGAAAATATAGAGAAACAGAAGTTCCGTCCTTGTTTGGAGTATCACATTGGAAACTGTAAAGCTCCATGTATTGGAAATCAAACAAAGGAAGATTACAATGAATCAATAGAGAATATTAAGCGAATACTTAAAGGCAATCTTCAGGAAGTTATTAATTATTTGCATCAGATGATGTTGAAATATTCCCGCGATTATAATTTTGAAGAAGCCCAGGTTCTCAAAGAGAAAATTTCCATTCTCGAGAAATACAAGAGCCGATCTACCGTAGTTAGCACCACCATTCATAATGTTGATGTCTTTAGTTATATTGATGATGGGAAAAGTTTGTTGGTTAATTACTTGAAAGTGGTTTCAGGAAGAATCGTCCAATCTCATACAGTTGACATAAAAAAGAAACTGGAAGAAGAACCTGAAGAAATTCTGCCGATTGCAATGGTTGATATACGAGAAAAGATGAAGAGTAATTCCAAAGAAATCCTGGCTCCAAAGAACATAGATTTCCCCTTTGAAGGCATCAGGATTCATGTTCCCAAACAAGGAGACAAGAAAAAACTTCTTGATCTTTCTCAGAGGAATTTGAAATACTATCATCTGGAGAAGAAACGCAGAAATGAACAACTTAAACGCAAATTTGAAAAGAAAGCTGTTCTTGAGGAATTGCAGAAAAATCTGCACATGGATAAATTGCCTGTACATATTGAGTGTTTTGATAACTCAAATACTCAGGGTACTCACCCTGTAGCTGCATGCGTGGTTTTTAAAAACGGGAAACCGATAAAAAAGGAATATAGGCATTATAATATTCGGTCTGTTCAAGGCCCCGATGATTATGCTTCAATGGAAGAAGTAGTTTACAGACGATACAAAAGGTTACTCCATGAAGGTGAAGAATTGCCGCAGTTGGTTATAATTGATGGAGGAAAGGGGCAGTTGTCTTCTGCAATGAAAAGTTTACATCGACTTGGCCTGCGTGATGAGATTGCAATCATTGGGATTGCAAAAAAACTGGAAGAAATTTATTTTCCGAACGATTCTGTTCCTCTTTATCTTGACAAGAATTCTTCTTCTCTGCATTTGATACAGCAGCTCAGAGATGAAGCACATCGTTTTGGAATAAATTTTCATAGAAATAAGCGATCAAAAAATCTTACAGAATCTGCGCTGGAAAAAATTCCGGGGATAGGAGCAAAAACTGCTCAGAATTTGCTTCAGCAGTTTAAATCTGTAGAACGAATTAAACAGCAGGGTTTTGAACAATTATCCCAAATTGTTGGCAAAGCCAAAGCAAAGATTATCTACGATTATTTTCATAGTTCTCAATCACAAGATTAGTAACTGAGAAGTAGATGATAGAT
>JBNJFT010000048.1:12285-15693 GCA_051747065.1 Bacteroidota bacterium
AGTAGATGATAGATGGTAGATGGTAGATAGTAGATGGTAGTAGTTAGACACTATAGACACATTCAGAAGTAAGCAATCTGTTTAATTGTAAGAAGTTATCGATAAAATTAAGGAAAGCGAAGCCCTCAACGAAGTTAATTATTCGGGTTAAATAGATTTTTTATATGCAGGTATTTTATATAATATCAGTGCTCGCCGGGAAATGAGTTCTATAGCCTTTAGCTGTGTCAAATCGCTACTAACTACTGATTACTAACTACTTTTCTTTCAGCTAAAAAAATGTATTTTTAAGATTATCTTCTACTTTTGAAAAGGCCTTATCAACTCAATCAACTCAACCGAAAAGCCTGATAAAATTAAACTTCGTTCTATTTCGCTTATATTTTCACCTAAACCCCTTAAAGATTAAGTGATGCAATTATAGTTCCACGTGGAACAAATTAATTTTCTTTCTTTTCTTCTACCGTTTTCACATTATCTCGTGTAACTTCTCCTGAGAGAATTTTGTTATATCGATTAATGTTTTCAAGGGTTTCAATTGCTTCGTCTACCTGTTTATCATCTTCCAAATTTGCCTGAATTGAACCTGCCTGATAATAATATCTGGAAGCAATTTCTTCTTTCATCAATTGCTTTATGGACGATTTAAATTCTTCCAGGTCTTTCTCTTTGTTATTTGACAATTTACTTTTTAAATCATCTATACTTGACTTTGCCCGTTTGTAATATTTTTCCTCTTTTGCAGTTTCAATTAGCTTTTCCAGTTTTTCTTCACTTCTTGTTGAGTAATCCCACTCCTTTTCATCAATGAAATTTTTAAAATCCTCAAAAGTGTTTTCTGAAACATTGTATTCCGGAACCGGTGGAATGGAATCATGCTTTAACGTAAAGTTAGTAACGTAATCAAAAACAAGCCTGTTTGAAAGTAAGGTTTGTTCAATTCTGCTGAGAGTGGTTGACTTTTCTTCTAAATCAGGGCGAATTCCTCCTCCGTCATAAACTTTACGGCCATTAGCTGTTTGAAAATCATTAATCAATGAATCCGGGATTTCTCCCACGCTGCCGTCTTCATTTCTGTTAGAATAATCTTTGGCCTGGATACTTCTGCCGCTTGGAATATAATATTTCGCTGTAGTTACTTTTAATTTTCCGTTATAACTTAAAGGTCTTGTCGTTTGAACCAATCCTTTTCCAAAAGTACGTTCTCCGATAATAACCCCGCGATCCAGATCCTGTATGGCCCCTGCAACAATTTCCGAAGCAGAAGCAGAAGCTCTGTCAACTAAAATGACTAAAGGAATGTCTGTGTTTTCAGGGTTTGATTCCGTTTTATATGTTTGGTTCCATTTATCTACTTTACCTTTTGTGCTTACAATGGTGTCTCCTTTTGGAACAAAAAGATTTGCTACCTTCACAGCTTCTTCCAATAATCCACCCGGATTGCTTCTTAAATCTAAAATAATTTTATTTAGCTCATTGTTTTTCTCTAAATCCAGAAAAGCATTTCTTACTTCCTCACTGCAGCCCTCTGTAAATTTTGAAAGACGAATGTAGCCTGTACCCTGGTCTTTATCTATTATGCTGTAGTAGGGCACACTGTTGATATGTACCTTTTTTCGGATTACTTCCTTTTTTATAGGTTCTTCTTTTCCCGGACGATCAATAACCAATTCAACTTTTGTTTCAGGAACTCCTTTTAAATTATCGCTAATCTTTTCCAATTCCCAGCCTTTTATAGATTGACCATCTATTTCTAAGATTTTATCCGCAGTTTTAAGGCCAGCCTTATCCGCCGGAAAACCTTTATAAGGCTGTGAAACGATTGCATATTCATCCTCTCTTTGAATAAGTGCGCCTATCCCTCCATAATTTCCTGTAGTCATAAATTCAAAATCTTTCATATCTTCCTCGGGAATGTATTTGGTGTAGGGGTCAAGACTTTCCAGCATCGACTCAATACTTGTTTCTACAAGGTCTTCCGGGTTTGTTTCATCGACATAAAAAAGATTCAATTCTCTGAATAAAGTGTAATAGATATCCAAACTCTTTGATATTTTAAAATCTTTTTCCTTTGTAAAACCAATTACTGATATTATTCCAATAATTAAGGCTATAGCAACAAGTTTCTTCGATTTAATAATTGATTTCATAGTGTCGTATCAGTTTATAGTTTAATTTTTGTAACAAATATAACATTAATTAGTTGCGAATATTATAGTAAAAAATGTTAAAATTAATTTTGATTCTCATTTTGTTGTTTTTTTATGTTGGCGTGAACTCTTTTTAATGCAGAAAGAAGATCAGTTTCAATTTGTTTGTAGGGCAAGATTTTATCATTTTGGTAAATGATGAAAAGTGCCAGCTGCTGTCCCCTGGGGATTATCGAATAGAAAGGGTCTTTGTTTAACCGGAAAATTTCTTTCATTTTTCTTCTTATTTGATTTCTTTCAACAGCGCGTTTTACTCTTTTTTTGGGTACACTAAACCCGGCTTTTATTTCCGGAGATGTAGCAGAAGAAACATTTTTCTGTCCGGTTAGGATAATCAGCCAGGATACTTTAATGGTTCCAAAACGAACCACCTTACCTTCACTGATAACTTTTTGAATTGTTTTCAGGCTTTTTAATCGTTCGCTTTTTGGAAAATTTTGTTTCATTGTTGTTGATATTAAGAAGAAGTGTTCGATTCATCCTTCTTTTGTAAATAAATTGCGAATTCGGCGTTCACTGGAATTTCGTTTTGTTAAATCAAATACAAAAAAACAAAAAAGGTTACCACTTCGCAACGAGGTAACCTTTTTTATTTATCATTTTAGTGTTTCCGTTATTTGCTTTTTTTGCTTTTTCCGCTTTTTCCGTTTATGAACTGCTCAATCGCCATTGTCATAGAAGGAGCTTTTGATGTCGGGGCTTTCAAATCAATGCGTAATCCTGCATCCTTCACTGCTTTGGCTGTTTTGGTTCCGAATGTGGCAATTTTGGTATGGTTTTGCTCAAACTCAGGAAAATTTTCGAGCAGAGATTTTATTCCCGATGGACTATAAAACACAAGCATGTCATAATTTACGTCAGACAAGTCTGATAGGTTAGAACAAACGGTTCTGTAAAAAATAGCCTTTGTATACTTGATCTTGTTCTTGTCCAGTTTTCTTGGAATTTCTTCTTTGTGACTATCTGACAATGGAACCAGGAAGTTTTCCTTTTTATGTTTTTTAATGATTTCCAGGAGATCATTAAAATTTCCGTTACCATAGAAGATTTTCCTTTTTCTGTAAACGATGTATTTTTGTAAATAAAAAGCAGTTGCTTCACTCGTGCAAAAATACTTCATGGTGTCCGGGACACTGATTCGTAATTCTTCACACATACGGAAGAAATGATCAATGGCTGTTCTGCTTTTAAAAATGAT
>JBNJFT010000049.1:0-15665 GCA_051747065.1 Bacteroidota bacterium
AAATAAATTCTGGCCGGACGTAAGTCGTATTGATGACGGCTATGGCGACAGAAACCTGATGTGTACCTGCGCTCCGGTTCAGGAATACAGGGAAAGCTTATTCTCTTTCAAAGAAGTGGAGGAGTAAGAATAGATTTATTCTAGCAAAAAAAAGCTCCCTGAAATTTTCAGGGAGCCTTTTTTAGGTAGGCAATTTCAGAAGTAGGGGCAAATATTATAAAGGCCATCATTTAATTAATGAGTAAGCAGTCGCAGAAGCAGTAGCAGCGAGGAGAAAAACCTGACAGCGCCTTCAAGGCCTGTCAGCGTTTGAACAGAGAAAGGAAAAGAGAAAAATTAAGCAGCAGGCAGGAGAGAAGATATGACCTCGCTTTTTAATCATTTTTGCATTTTTCGGGGTTTCGCTTTGTTTAATTTTGTCGTTAATTTATTGCAATTCAACAGGTTGCTTGCTTCTGAATGTGCCTTTTTAGGTAGGTGTTTTCAGAAGTACCGGCTAAATCTCTATAGGAATTCGGCAGGTAGGGATTATAGATTCTGCATTCTTTTCTTGATATTTATCTCTCTTCTTCTAAAATTGCCTAATTGAAGCTTCTTGATTTTAAAAGCCAGTATGACAAACCAATAAAAAGGACAAAATAGAAAGCAGTCATGCCAAGAGAAGTGGACAGACTAAGTGCCGGTTCAGTTGCCATTGGAAAATCCATTTGATTGGCGCTATTCGGGCCTCCTAAACTCTCTGAAACATATTCGGGAAAAGGTGTAAGATCTGAAATAAGTTTTGCGGGAAAATATCGCTCAAAAGCCGGAAAAAAAAGCTTCCTGATTATAACTTCGCCGGGAAAAAGGTAAAGAATAAAGGAAACTATTGATAAAGCATTGTTTCTGAATAAGACAGCAAAAAATAAACCCATTGACACATAGGCAAGGGTTTGCAGAAAATATACAAAAAGAATATCAAGTTGGAAAAGCTCGTTTCCTTCACTACCGGAGCCCATAATAAGGCCTGATATCATAGAAGACACCAACACAAGCAAAAACCCATAAACTGCAATAATAAAAAGCACCTGTACCTTCCCTGTAATAAGTTGTTCGTGATTCAACCCATCAATTATGTGCTGTTTAAAAGTACCAAAACGGAACTCGTTACTAACTAATACGATTATAATTATAGCCAGAAGAATGTTAAACCAACTGGAAACCCATGCAAAAAAATCATAGACATGAGGAAATTGAAACAAAGCATCTACAGAGAATACACCTAGGCTGATATCTATTTTTGAAATTAAAAGAATTACCAAAAGAAAAAACACCAAATGCAGGGTGATCAAAGAACGAAAGGTATTTGAAGAAAACGTTTTTATTGCCTCTATCCGTAGTAACTTTCTCATTTTTTTAATAAATTATTTAATTAACTCTAAAAATTCATTTTCCAGTGTATTTTTCTTAGACTCTAAACGATTCAGAACTATGTTGTTATCAAACAGGTACTTGTTCAAATCGGAAGCAGTATAGTTGTCTTTCAAAATAATCTGAAACCCATCCTTATCCTGTTTGTATTCCTGAACTATATCACTTTTACTAAGCGCCCTGATGAGATCATCGGGTGTCGGGGTGTCGACATAAATCAAATTCACCTTTTTCAAAATTTGGTCAACTCTTCCTTCTCTTAGGAGTTCTCCGGCCTTCAGAATACCAACATGTGTACAAACCTTCTCCACCTCATCCAGAATATGACTTGCAAGAATAATGGTTTTCCCTTCCTGATGTTGTTTATTGATTATCTCTCTGAGATCCGAAAAACCTTCCGGATCAAGGCTTTTTGTCGGCTCATCAAGAACAAGTACCTCCGGATTGCCCAGCAATACAGAAGCTAATGCAAGTCTTTGTTTCAACCCGGAAGACAAATGCCTGAACCGGGAATACTTTCGTTTCAAAAGATTGGTTAATCCCAAAACACGGTTTATATCCTCAAAAGGCACATTTTTAATACTTGCTGCAATACGCAAATTGTCATTCAAAGTAAGATAAGGATAAAAATTGGGGGATTCAATCAAACTCCCAATTCGCAAACGCGATTTTGAAGTCGGTTTCTCTCCAAACCAGAAACATTCACCAGCTGACTGATTTAGAATACCTAAGGCTATACTCAAAGTAGTTGTCTTACCGCTTCCGTTAGGCCCCAGTAAACCGTAAACATTGCCACGGGTTACATTCAAATTTAAATTATTTAATGCCCGTAAATTGCCATATCTTTTACTCAGATTTTGCAGTTTAAGAATTGATTCTTCGCTCATTGGCTTAGTTTTATGATTGGCTAATCAGAGGATTCACCTCCGTTCCCTCTTTGTGTATTGAAGTTTTAGATAACTTCGTGTCTAATTATTTTGTCCTTTATTGAATAACAAATTAAACAAATTTTACCATTCAAACCAAGATTTATTTATTGAAGGAAAGCAAAGTAAGATTTCCCTTTAATGACAAACAAAAAGGAGGTCCAAAGAACCTCCTTTCTATTTACCGACCCTTAATTATTAATAATCTTCTTCCAGCTTTTCCATTTCTTTATCAAAAGTTTCCTTATACTTCTCGTAATCGTAATCTACTTTCAATCTTTTATCTTTTGACAACCGGTCTTTCATAGCTTCTTCAAGATCATCGGCAGTCATTTCAATTGCAAGATAAGTTTTGTATTTGTCATCTTTCGTTCTGGTGTGCTTTTGGCATATTGTTTTTACGTTATTCAACTGTTGATTGATAACTTCCCGGTTAAGAGATTCGAATCGTTCTTCTACCTCTTCGGTATTATTAAACTCACGAGAGTTCACGTAATTATCTGTTGTTCCCTTGATGACAGTTTCAATTTGACCGGCTAAAGCAGCTTTTGCATTGCTCATAGCTTTCTTTCTTGCAGTCATCTGGTCGCTGCTTTCTCCTACAGCGTTAGCTCTGAAGTTCTTTTTATCGGTTCTGTATTCTTCTCCGTCACAATAGAAAGTTACCAATTCCTCTTCTTCTTCTGAAACATTAGTAGCTTTCTTCTTTGAACCGCAACTTGATAATCCAAGAACTATAATTAAAGTGCTTGCTATCAATAAACTGAATGATTTGTACATTTTCGTTTTCATATTTGACACATTTTAAAGGTTTAAAAATTCATTTTTCGTAAATCTGGTATTATTAGTTCTTTTATTTGTTTCTCAACTTTTTCTCTTGCATCTTTTGCTGCCATATTAAAGCCGCCGCCTTTCATTCCTTTTATATTGGACAGACCGGTGCTATATATTTCAGCACTGTTCTTAGCATTGGTAATACTGATGTCGCAATCCAGGTAAGCAGTATGCAGATCATAATTATCCATCTTTTTTCCCTTGCTTGTACTGGCAGATATCTTTACAATTACATCTGCTTCTGATTTATCAGGAACGAAGGAAAAAAAATCTTCAGAAAGTGCTTTCTTGAAAATATTTGTAACCGGTTTGCCTGTTGAAGTTTCACCAAACTCTTTTTCCTCTGCTTCTAAATAAGCATTTAACTCAGTAACATTTAAAATTAAATAGTCATAGGGGACAGATCCTCTAAGATGAAACATTTGTTTAAGCAAGTTATCCTGTGTTTCCTCACCGAAATACACATCTGTATTTAAAGCCATTCGAACCTTTTGTTGGTTCCCCTTTGGAGCCATTTCTGCAATAGAACAAGTTATAATCCCTGATGAATTGCTATGAACCTGCTCTGTTTTATCAATATCCAATTCAGGAAAACTAAAGACTACCGGTAGATCAGAAACAGGTTTTTTATTTCCGTCTTTTGAATAATAAACAGTTGCCGTTACCGAATTATTCCCTGCAGAAAGCGTGCGAATATCAAATTCGTTCTGATCGGGCTCAAATTCCACAGAACTGAAAATCTCCTGAATATTCTGATAAATTCTATTTCCAAGATTTATTCTTCCATCAAAAGTGAAGACTGAAATGTCCTCATCCAAATGAGGTTTAACAGCGTCAAAAGCTTTTACATAATAGTTTAAAGCATTAGATATATTGTATGATTTTTCTGCTTCTCTGGCCTTTTCATAAAAATCCTTTGCTAATTCTTTTGCCTTATCGAGTCTTTCCTGCTTTTTCTTATGATATTTTTCCTTAGAAAGCCTGTAATATACCCAATAGTTATCTTTTCCTTCCCACGTGTCAACAAGTTCGTGATTATCAAGCTCATCTTTCATCTTTGACTTTGTAATTGATTCGAATTCTTCCTTAAAACCAGACTCATCTTCAAATTGACTTAAAACTGAATTGTTCGAAATCTTAACTGATATTTCTGAAATCATATCAGTTAAAGCATTGTTTTTTGCAACTTTCGTATAGTTATCTTCATAGGTTTTTGCCATTCCTATACCAATGTAATATTCATCGCTAACAGGTCTGTCCTTCACCCAATCTGGTTTCTTTTGGCTCCCTGAAGAAACATTGGAGGCTGTACAAGAAGAAACAAAAAAAAGGAAGAGTAAAATCACAATACTGAAAAAGTTGTATTTGGATAATTTCATAAGGCTCATGTTTTTTTCGTAAAAATACAGTTTTAATTTATCTTTTTCCTAAATTCAATTGCAACTTAAAAATAAGTACAACCTCTTTTTATTCTTTACTCGCTCTCTTTTCAAGAATATCAAAAACCTTGCCATATTCAAAACCTTTTTGAATCAAAAATCTTAAAACTTTAGCTTTATTTTCTCTGTCAAGGGGTTTGGAAAGTTTGCTGATTTTTTTTTCGAGCTCCTCTTCCAGAATTTGCTCATAATATATTGCATCAATTTCATCCAGCTTGGTTTGAATTAACTTTTCATCAATGTTCTTCCCGCGTAATGCTTGTGCAATTTTTCTTTTGCCCCAATGATTAAACCTTAATTTATCATTAACAAAAGCCTCTACGTATCTTGTATGATTAATAAAATCATTATCCTGCAAATCCCTGAGAATTTTCTGAATGCCATCATCCGGAATATTATACTTCTTAAGTTTTTGTTCGATATCGTGTTCACACTTCTCACTATTAGAGCAAAGTGCCATCATTCTCTGTAAGTATTGATCGTACTCCTCCTGGTTCATTGTTTTGTGGCTTTTATCATGCGTGGTTTATTATTAATATCATTCTTTAAAATTACATCAATAAAATCGTTCCTTTCTAATAATTGAATAACCTCATGGCTAAAATATTCATTAATTTCCAAATAAATTTCTCCTTTGGGCCGAAGATGATTTCCGGCTACTTCTGTAATTCGTTCATAAAAGACCAGTGGTTTGCTATCCGGAACAAACAGGGCATCTTCGGGTTCAAACTCAAGAACATTTCCATGCATGAACTTTTTTTCGGACTCTCTTACATACGGAGGATTACTCACAATTAAATCATAATCGCGGCATGATAATTCCTCCTTTAAAATATTCAGCACAGAGAAACGAACCTCTACGTGGTTTAAATAGGCATTTTCTGAAGCTTTCCTGATAATTTTCTCACTAAAATCAATGCCTTCCACACTGGATTTGGGTAAATATTTAGCCAGTGCAATTGCTATACAGCCCGTTCCTGTGCCAATATCAAGAATTTTTTGTGAATTTCCCTGATCGTTCTTAATAATCCAATCCACCAGCTCCTCTGTTTCCTGTCTCGGTATCAGGGTTTGATCATCTACCTTTAATGTAAGGTTATAAAACTCTGTTTCACCTAAAATATACTGTATCGGCTTCTGCTTCTTCAGTTCATCAATTATAGAAAGTAGTTCATCAATTTTTTTGCCGGGAACCGTATAATTATTATTTAAAAGGACATCAATTTTTTTTAAATTTAGATGTTTTTCAAAAACAAGATAAATGATACTCTCAATTTCTTCTGACGGATATATATTTTTTAAGGATTTTTTTGCAAAATCTTTAAACTCAGCCAACGTGAATCTTGTTTCCATATTTCAAAAATAAAAAAATTACTTGATGAATTCTTCTAATATTCAGGAAAAATACATGAAACGCTGCATAGACTTAGCCGGGAATGCAATTGGAAACACATATCCCAATCCCATGGTGGGTGCAGTAATTGTTCATAACGGGAAAATAATCGGGGAGGGATATCATCAGGAGTCCGGCAAACCCCATGCCGAGGTAAATGCTATAGAAGCCGTCAAAGATAAAAACCTATTACAAGAATCTACTTTATATGTAAACCTGGAACCGTGTTCGCACCACGGCAAAACACCTCCATGCTCAGAATTAATTGTTGAAACGGGAATACCCCGTGTCATTATTGGCACCCGTGATACTTCAGGAAAGGTTTCTGGAAAAGGAATTGAAATACTAAAAAAAGGAGGGTGTGAAGTAAAAGAAGGAGTGCTGGAAAAAGAATGCCGGGAAGTGAACAAAAGGTTTTTCACTTTTCATGAGAAAAAGCGCCCTTATATCATACTGAAGTGGGCACAAACAATGGATGGTTTTATTGATAAAATCCGGAAACAGGATGACCCAATCCAACCCAACTGGATTACAAATCAGATTTCTAAAAAAGCAGTTCATAAATGGCGTGCAGAAGAAGAGGCAATTCTGGTCGGTTCTGTAACTACCCTCAAAGATAATCCGCAATTAAATGTACGTGAATGGGCAGGCAAAGATCCACTCCGCCTGGTATTAGATAAAAATTTTGACATTAATGATACTTACAAACTAATCAATGACCAATTAGAAACTATCATTTTTACTGATAAGGCAATTAAAACCCCAAACTTTAAAAACAAAAATGACAATAACACGGAAATTATTCAACTTGATTTTTCAGAAAACCTAATAGAACAAATATTACATTATTTATACGAAAACGAAATTTCTTCTGTTTTTGTGGAAGGAGGAGCATATACAATTGAAGCATTCATTTCTCAAAGCCTCTGGGATGAAGCAAGAATTTTTGTAGGGAATAAATTCTTTTACGAAGGTATTAAAGCTCCAGCTTTTCCAAAAATAAACACTAAAAATTTTAATTTTGAGGAAACAAGACTATATCTTTCTCGTAAAAACTAATATCTATTTTGAATAGTTTGGTATTATTTATGCATTTTTTCAGGAAATAAAATTATAATACATCTGCTATGAAAAGACAATTCAATATTATACCGCTAATTACCGCCGGCTTATTAATTATGTTTTTTACGCAATGTGCCAACAAATTTTACAGAACGGGCATGGATTTTTATGATGCCGGGAATTATGAAGATGCCATAGAACAATACAATCAATGGTTATCTGAAGACCCTGACAACTCAAAAGCTTATATTGCACGTGCTGAAGCTTATGAAAAATCAGACAAGAAAAAAGAGGCTGCGGATGACTATAGTAAAGCAGGAGCACTAAAGAAAGACGAAGATATCTTCTTAAAAGCCTCCGACTTATATTTTGAAATTGAAAATTATGAACGGGCTGCAGAAATGGCTAAAAAAGCCACTAATGAAGACAAAAAAAACACAGAAGCCCACAAGAAGGCAATAAAATCTTATATAAAATTTCAGGATTACGAAAATGCCTATAATTACAGCAGTAAGTTAATTGACCTGGAAGAAAACTCCGGGAATTATTACTGGAGAGGTTTTATATCCGATAAATTAAATAACCTCAAACAAGCTGAAAAAGACCTAAGAAAAGCTATTGAACTTTCACCAAAGGTAATTGACCCTTATAAAATACTTGCAGATGTTCTATACAAAGCAGAAAAATATGACCAGGCATTAAATATTTGTAACAAAGGGTTAAAAATAGACAAAAAAAACAAATCGCTTTTAAACACACGAAGCTTCGTATATAAAGAAAAGGGAGAATATTCCAGGGCAATAAATGACGTTTCAAAAATTTTATTACATAATTCCGATGATGTTGAAGCCTTATTCAACCGTGGAATACTCTATCAGCAATTAAATCAAAGCAATAATGCAATTAGTGACTTCTCAGAGGTTATTAATTTAAAGCCCGGCCATGCAAAAGCTTATTATCGCAGGGCCAAATCGAATGAAGAAATAACCGATTATTCGAAAGCTGCACAGGATTATAAGAAATATATCCAATTAGCGAAAAACGACCCGACCAAATCAGAAAAAATTAGAAAAGCCAACAAAAGAGTATTCGAGCTCTTACGTGAAGAAAACAAGCCTGAAATTGTTTTAGCTGATTCTATTTCTAATGAAGGAGGCACAATCGACATTCCGGGAAACGCAGACTCACTAACCGTTGCCGGAACTGTTAAAGACGAAAGCGAAATTGTATCTTTTAAAATAAATGAGGAAAAAATAGAATTAGAAAACAAAGACTCTGAAAAAATATTTAATAAAACCCTTGATATTTCAAATTCTGATGACAATAAAATTCATTTAAAAGCAAAAGACATATATGAAAACACAAGAGATATAGCCTATAAAATTAAACGGAATGAAACCCAACCCCCGGAAATAAAACTATCTAATCCCTATGCTTCAGATGATGGCCTCATATATCTGCAAAATGAAAGATCCAAACTATATGTTGAGGGAGAAATTAAAGATGAAAGCTTAATAGAATCTATCAAAATAGGGGATAAAACAGCAAGTTATACATCCGATGTTAAAAACCCTTCTTTTTCTGCAACCATTGATATAGAAAACCAAGACAAGTTTACCGTAAAAGCTGTCGATACCAAAGGGAACATCCGGGAAAAGGAGTTTTCACTTAATCGTGAGGGAGCAAATATTTCATCAGATAACCCAATGGGAAAAACCTGGGTGGTATTCATAGAAAACTCTAACTATAAAACTTTTGCAAGCCTGGACGGCCCCGTGAAAGACGTAAGCACTATAAAATCAGCCCTTTCAAGTTACAGAGTCCATAATTTCATTCACAAGAAAAACATGACCAAAAAAGAAATGAAACGTTTTTTCTCGGATGAGTTGAGAAACCTTGTGAAAACGAATCAAGTCAATTCTCTGCTGTTATGGTATGCCGGTCACGGAAAATCTATAAATGAAACAGGATATTGGGTTCCGACAGATGCAAAACGTGATGACGAACACACCTTTTTTAACATAAGCAACCTGAAAGCCTCGCTTAAAGCATACTCAGATGCTATTACCCACACTCTTGTTGTAACAGATGCCTGTGAATCCGGCCCTTCTTTTTATCAGGCAATGCGAAGCATACATAAAAAAAGAGATTGCAGCAACTGGGAAGATACCCGTGCAAAATCTGCTCAGGTATTATCTTCATCAGGGAATGAGATAGCTGTAGACCAATCTCAATTCACAGAATCTTTTGCCAACACACTTGTAAATAATCCAAACACATGTCTTCCTATTGAAGATATTGTTTCTAAGATAACCCGCTCTGTAACAAAAGCCGGAAGGGAGGAGCCCCAATTCGGCAAAATTGACGGGCTGGAAGATGAAGGAGGTACTTTCTTCTTTATCTCAGAAAACGAATAAAACCCTTGTCTATGGTACTTCCCGATACTTTTTCTTCGCATAGAGTTATCCGATACTTAATGTGGGTAATTCTTTTTTTAACTATATCCTTGTTCGTTCAGCACCAAAGCTTAGCACAAAAATATTATTTCGATCAATACAGCGTCAAGGAGGGTTTATCCCAATCAAAGGTGAATGATGTGTTGCAAGATGAAAAAGGCTATGTGTGGTTAGGAACAGAAAGTGGAATTTCACGCTTTGACGGAGAAAACTTTATCAATTACCAGCCTGAAGATGGCACTGCTGAAAAATCAGTAAAAGTGATCTTCAAAGATTCAAAAAACAACTTGTGGTTTGGACACAAAGCAGGAAACATCACTCATTATGACGGACAGGACTTTTCCGTTCACCCCGTAAGTGACACAATAGGAAAAGCAGATATAACATCAATTATCGAAGACGGAGACGGAAATCTCTGGATATCAACCCACGGTGATGGAATTTTCCGGCTCCGGCAAAACCATGCAGATTCGCTGGATACAAATATTCTTCACTTTAAAGGAAAAGAAATTGGAGACCGGATATTCGGTGCAACAAAGTTCTCAAATGATTCAATATATTTTATTACCGAAGCACAAATAAAAAAGTTTAATCCTGAAGACACCTCCTTTACTAAATATCATCCGAAAGGTCTTACGTCTTATTGGCAAATCACATCCCTGTTTGAGGACAGCAAAGGGGACGTTTGGTTCGGCACTTTTCACGGTGGTTTGTACCGGCTAAAGCATGAAAATGATTCTATGGTTATTTATGATTCGGAAAGAGATGGCTTGGCAAATAATTGGATATCATACATCACAGAAGACAGCGAAGGAAACATCTGGGTTGGTACCTGGGAGGGAGGAATTACCCGTTTTACCGACGGCAAACTAAAAACCTTTAACAATTCAAATGGATTAGAAGACGAAAAAATAAGAAGCATAACCGAAGATATAGAAGGGAATATCCTTATTGGAACCAATGACCATGGCCTTTTGATATTTAAAGGAGGCAGATTCCTTCAATATGGAGAAGAAGATGGTTTGGCGGACCCACATGTTTACGCTATCTATGAAGACAACAAGGATAATCTTTGGTTTGGAACCAATAAGGGAATTTCTATCTATGACCCATCCACTAAAGAAATAAAACATTTCAACCAAAAAACAGATATGATTGGTGACCAAATCCGTTCTATAAAAGAAGACATGGATGGAAATATTTGGATCGGCACGCATGAAAATAAAATACTTCAATATTTGACAGATCAGGATCAATTCTTCTATCACCCGGTATTAAATGATTTAACAAGACGCAATAAATTTACATCTCTGGAAGTCGACGACCGGAACAACCTCTGGATCGGCACCATGGATGGAATAATCCATTATAATGTTGACAAAAGAGAAATTGACAGGATTAGCCAAAAAGACGGACTGGCAGCAAACTATATCACCTCTTTATATCAGGATAAAAAAGGCGTTATTTGGGTTGGAACAGAGAATAAAGGGATAACTACCATAAAAAACGGAAAATATTCCCAAATTAAAACCAACGGAGATATTAACCCAACTTCAATAATTGGAGATCATGCAGGAAACATTTGGGTTGGAACAAGTTCAAAAGGCGTTTTTCTTTATGAGGAGGACTCACTCGTTCAAAAATATAACATCAAAAATGGAATCCTTTCAAACCACATCACCCTGTTAAATGTTGACAAACACAATCATTTATACATAGGAACAAATAAAGGATTGAATAAAATTGTTCTGCCAAAAGACAACATTCACACCTATACGAAAAAAAGCGGCTTCACCGGGATTGAAACAAAAAATAATGCTACATTTATTGACCATTCCGGTGATATTTGGTTTGGGACAATCAAAGGAGCATTTAAATACCGACCTGAAAAGGACAAGCTTAAAGCCCCCAAGCCGCTTACTCACATAGAGTCTATGCTTGTGAACATGACAGAAACACGCTTAGAACAAGGCCGTAAATTCAATTACACCGAAAACTCAATCACTTTTAATTATAACAGCATCTGCCTGAGCAATCCGGATGCCGTGAGATACAAGGTAAAACTTGAAGGTGCCGACAAAAAATGGCATCCGATGTCCAAACAAACAACAGCGAATTATTCCTCCCTCTCGCCGGGACATTATACATTCAAGGTAAAGGCAAGAAACCATTTCGGTGTATGGAACGATCAGCCGGCTACTTATAGTTTTGTAATCAAACCTCCCTTTTACAAAACATGGTGGTTTATTTTATCTGCAATAATTTTAGGAATTATAAGCATTATTGCTTTTATTAAAATAAGAGAAAGAAACCTCAAACGTGAAAAACGCATACTTGAAGAAAAGGTTTCTGAACGGACAAAAGAAATATCTCAAAAAAACATAGAACTTGAAAAGAAAAACAACGACATATTGGACAGCATACGTTATGCTCAAAGAATCCAGGAAGCAGTGCTCCCTCCGGCAATTCCATTTAAACAAACTTTTGTTTTCTATAGGCCCAAAGATATTGTTAGTGGAGACTTTTACTGGATGGAGGAAATAGACGGCATGGAGCTGATTGCTGCCGTTGACTGCACAGGTCACGGAGTTCCCGGCGCATTTTTATCTATTTTGGGACAGAACCTTCTTACAAAAATCGTCAAGGAATATGGTATTCTACAACCCAATGAAATTCTGAATAACCTAAATAAAGAAATTGTAAATGCTCTCCATCAGCACAAAACGGATGGAGAAAAAATTGTAAACGACGGAATGGATCTGGCACTAATTAATTATGATAAAAAGAACAATTTACTTCAATATGCCGGAGCATACAACTCGTTGTACCTCGTTAGAAACGGAGAATTAGAGGAAACTAAAGCAGACAGGTTCCCTATCGGTCGAACCACATCCGTAGAAGAAAAACAATTTACAAATCATGATTTTAAAGTAAACCCGGGAGATGTTGCCTACATATTCTCAGATGGCTACGCAGATCAATTCGGTGGTGTACATGGTAAAAAATTTAAGTCAAAATACCTAAGGACATTTCTGCAGGAAATTCACTCCTATTCAATGGAAGAACAAAAGAAAGCATTGGAAAAGAACCTGGAGGACTGGAAAGGAAATTATCCGCAGATAGATGATATTGTTTTGATTGGTAAGAAATTCTAACGAGACCCGTTATCTGCAATCTTACATTTTTTTCAAACCACATCCTGCAATTTAAGGTATTAAATGTTATTTTTGCGAATCGTAAGATCGATGTAAAACTTAAATAATAATATTTTGAAACCATTAAGAATCGCTGCGCTCAGTTTTATCCTTATTTTAGCATATACATTTTCAAATGCCCAGTTAATCACAAAAGATGCTGAAATCAGCCTTTTAACCTGCTCAGCAGGAGACGAGCTATACTCTGTTTTTGGACATAGCGCTATCCGTGTAAACGATTCAACAACAGGGCAAGACATCGTATTTAATTACGGGGTTTTTGATTTTGACACTCCTAACTTCTACTGGAAATTTGTTCGCGGGAAACTCATGTATCAATTGGCGATTCAACAGACAGACAGATTTATTCAGGCATACAAGTATGAAGGAAGAAGCGTTAAGGAAGAACATTTTAATTTAACCACGAAAGAAAAAGCCAAACTTATAGCATTCCTCAAAAAAAATTACAAACCTGAAAATCGTCACTATTTATACGATTTCTTCTATAAAAACTGTTCTTCTATCATTTGGGATGTTTTAACTCCCCGGATTAATGATAAGTTGAGTTTTGATTCCACTGTATATCAACCTCAATCTTTCAGACAAATGCTCCATCCCCCATTAGAAGATATGCCATGGGCAAAATTTGGGATAGATATAGCACTCGGAACGCCGGCAGATAAAACAGCGGGCTTTACGGAACAAATGTTTCTGCCGGCTTATCTATCAACAAACATGCGCCACACTCACAGAAACAACCCCGTAAACGGAAGCAAACATATTCTCAGGGAAGGAAAAATTCTTACTGAAAAAGACAAAACCGATTCACCTTTTCTCCTTTTCACACCTCAGCGAGTCTTTTGGGCGGTGTTTGTCCTTATACTTGCAATGACCATATTTATTCCAAAACACAAAGTGACAAGAATTACAGATTACTCGTTCTTTACACTACAAGGATTATTGGGACTTCTGCTATTATTTCTGTGGGTGGGTACAGATCATTCGGCAATGAATACAAACATAAATTTGCTTTGGGCTAACCCATTTGCTATAATCCTTGTGTTTTTCTTAAATAAAAAGAAAAATCAAATAAAATCAGCAATACTGATCATCTTGTTCTTAACAGCACTTTTAACTCTGTTGGGATGGAATCTCCTGCCCCAACAATTTAACCCGGCTTTTATACCAATCAGTCTTTCTGTTATTTTAAGAGCCTCAGACCATTTGATAAAGATGAAAAAAGACCGAAACATTTCATATATAATTAAACCAATGTATTCGAAAAGTTCTATCCAGGCATAAGGAACTACAAGATATAGATTAAGAAAGAAAGTTAAACATAAGAATTATTAATTTCGCCCTCAAAAAATGATGAACTTTAAATATATATTCAATATAGAAGGGAAAATATTAATCACTATTGGGTTATTTATGATTACAATTTTCCCGTGGATATTCTATTTTGATGAAAAAGAACTTATCTCACCAATCATTCTTTCAGTTTTGATACCTATAATAATTGGTTCAGCCTTACTCGTTTTAACAAAAAATTCTGACAAAGTTCTTAAGGTTAGAGATGGATATATTGTGGTCTCATTAGCCTGGATAAGTATGGGGCTAATTGGCAGCTTACCTTTTTATCTTTCAAATTCTATACCTTCTTTTATTGATGCAGTATTTGAATCGGTTTCTGGTTTCACAACAACAGGTTCATCAATATTAACTGATATTGAATCTTTGCCAAAATCCATACTATACTGGCGTAGTTTAGCACATTGGATTGGTGGCATGGGAATAATTGTACTTGTAATTGCAGTATTACCAAGTCTTAAAATTGCCGGTTATCAGCTTTTTTCTTTAGAATTATCAGGTGTTTCAACAGAAAAAATTAAACCAAGAACTTCCGATGTTGCTAAAAGATTATGGCTAATCTATTTCGGGTTGACTTTTATTTTGATACTTTTATTGATGGGCGGAGAGATGAATTTTTTTGATAGTCTCTGCAATTCTTTTGGAACAATCGCTACGGGTGGATTCTCCCCAAAGAACGATAGCATAGGTCATTATTCCAGCTACAGTCAGTATGTAATAATGTTATTTATGTTACTATCCGGAATAAATTTTACTTTACATTATTACTTTTTAAAAGGGAATTTCAGAAGAATACTGAAAGACAGTGAGTTAAAAGCTTTTATCTTTTTGGTACTTCTTGTTGGAACAATAATTACCGGAATTTTATATTTTCAACAAGAAATGCCTTTAGAAAAATCTTTCAGAGATACTTTTTTCCAGGTAATTTCTATTATAACAGCAACCGGATATGCAACTACCGATTATCTGGAGTGGAAAGAGGTTGCATGGATACTTATCTTTCTGTTAATGTTTATTGGAGCATGTGTCGGCTCAACGGGAGGGGGAATAAAAGTAATACGTCATGTAGTTGCCTTCAAAAGTATAAATAGGTCATTTGTTAAATTATTGCACCCCGATGCTGTAAAACCTATTCGTATTAATGGAAAAGTAATTGAAGAAGGAAAAGTTAGTTCTATTATTTCATTTATAGGAATTTACCTTTTAATCGTTATTATTAGTACAATAATAATGTCGTTTTTAGGTCTTGATGGACAAAGTTCAATTGGTTCAGTATTAGCAACCATAGGCGGCATAGGTCCGGGTATCGGAAGTGTAGGACCGGCGAGTAATTTTGCACATATTCCTGAAATTGGTAAGATTTATCTTTCATTATTAATGATAATTGGACGGCTTGAGATTTTGACTTTTCTTGTATTGTTCACACCTTATTTTTGGAAACCTTAGTCAAATGTTTGTAGTAAAAATTCTTTTTTGGGGATATAGTAACCAATAGGCTGTCATACGCTCTCCGAAAGCCGACGGGCCGCTTAACTTGCGACAGAGCTGGTTGCGGGGTTTCGGGTTCCGGGTTGCGGGTT
>JBNJFT010000050.1:0-14157 GCA_051747065.1 Bacteroidota bacterium
ATCAGAGCCTGTTAAGAAAGAAAAGCGCAATCCTGCCAAGTCATCTCCCAAAGATGACACAAAGAAGAGAAAAACTTCTTCTCCTCAGGATATTAAAGCCAAAGAAGACAACACTTCCAAAGACGTTTCCTCCAAAACAGAAGAAAGATCAAGAAGGTCAAAAAAAGATTCCAGATCAAGAGACAAAAACAGAGAGGAAACAAAACAATCTACCGAACAGATTGCTGAGTCGAAAGAAAAAGAGACTCAGGGAAATGGAGAAGAAAAGAAAGACAAAAGACCTCAAAAATCCAGGCCGGAACAGCAGCGTAAACAAAAAACCACTGATCAGACCCAGAAAGGCCAACGAGGTCAAGACCGGGCTCAATATGAATTTGAAGGAATTATTTCTAACTCCGGTGTGCTGGAAATTATGCCGGATGGTTATGGGTTTTTACGTTCTGCGGAATATAATTATTTGAATAGCCCGGATGATATTTATGTGTCGCAGTCCCAAATAAAGTTGTTTGGTCTGAAAACCGGTGATACTGTTGAAGGAACAATTAGACCTCCTAAAGAAGGGGAAAAATATTTTCCTTTAATAAAAGTTCAAAAAATTAACGGTCGTGACCCTGATTTTATCCGGGACAGAGTTCCATTCGATTTTTTAACTCCTTTGTTTCCGGAGGAGAAATTCACTATGACCACCAATACAAACAGGGATACACTTTCCTGTAGAATGGTTGATATGTTTGCTCCAATAGGAAAAGGGCAAAGAGGTTTAATTGTGGCTCAACCCAAAACTGGTAAAACAATCCTGCTAAAAGATATTGCCAATGCAGTAGCCTATAATCATCCTGAAGTATATATGATTGTATTGCTCATTGATGAGCGGCCGGAAGAGGTTACAGATATGGCGCGTAGTGTTAAAGGTGAAGTAATTTCTTCAACTTTTGATGAGCCCGCTGAACGGCACGTACGTGTGGCAAATATTGTTTTAGAGAAGGCAAAAAAAATGACAGAATGTGGCCACGATGTTATGATTCTTCTTGATTCTATAACTCGTTTGGCACGTGCTTTTAATACCATTTCTCCGGCATCGGGAAAAATTCTCTCCGGTGGAGTTGATGCAAATGCATTGCATAAACCAAAACGTTTCTTCGGTGCAGCAAGGAACATAGAAGAAGGTGGATCCTTAACTATTCTTGCAACTGCTCTGACTGAAACCGGCTCAAAGATGGATGATGTGATTTTTGAAGAGTTTAAAGGAACAGGAAATATGGAGCTACAGCTTGATCGTAAACTTTCTAACAAACGAATATTCCCATCTATAGATATTACGATGTCTAGCACAAGACGCGAAGAATTGCTTCTGGATAGTGAAATCCTGAATAAAGTCTGGATATTAAGAAATTATTTAACAGATATGAACTCCGTTGAAGCAATGGAATTCTTGAGAGACAAAATCAGGAAGACCAACAGCAACGAAGAATTCTTGATTTCTATGAATAGTGAGTAAAATGTTTTATAGCATTCAAATAAAAAAATGCGGGTCAAAGTTGACTCGCATTTTTTTATTTCTTAGGTTATTCCATTTATTTTTATTCAAAATGAATAATAATTCTCAAAGCTGATTTTAGTCATGATGATAATGATGAATGAATTATTTATTATATTTTTGTAATGATACATTTGATTTTTTTATAAAATTTAGGAGAAAAATGACACAAAAGAAAAAAACTATAACCTGTGACGGAAATTATGCGGCCTCTCACGTTGCCTATATGTTTAGTGAGGTAGCCGCGATTTACCCGATTACTCCATCGTCTACTATGGCTGAGTATATAGATGAATGGGCAGCACATGGGAGAAAGAATATTTTTGGTGATAAAGTTACGGTTACTGAAATGCAATCTGAAGGTGGAGCTTCAGGCGCTGTTCATGGTTCACTCCAGGCAGGGTCTCTTACTTCCACTTTTACTGCTTCACAGGGATTACTTCTGATGATCCCTAATATGTATAAAATTTCAGGTGAGTTATTACCTGGTGTATTTCATGTTAGTGCGCGTAGCGTTGCTACTCATGCTCTTTCTATATTTGGAGATCATAGTGATGTAATGGCTACACGCCAGACTGGTTTCGCATTGCTCGCTAGCGGCAGCATACAGGAGATTATGGATATTGGAGCAATAGCTCATTTAACTTCAATTAAAACCCGGATACCTTTCCTCCATTTCTTTGATGGGTTCAGGAATTCACACGAAATACAAAAAGTAGAATATTTCGAGGGTGATGACCTGAAGGATCTTATAGATTATGAAGCTCTTAAAAAATTCAGGAATAATTCATTAAATTCTGAACATCCGGTAACCCGGGGAACAGCTCAAAATCCCGATATTTTCTTCCAGGCAAGAGAGGCTTCTAATAAATTTTATGAACCTGTCGCCGATGTTGTGGAAGATTATATGAAAGAAATTAGCGAAAAAACAGGAAGAGAATACCATCCTTTCACATATTATGGCGCAGAAGATGCAGAACATATTATTGTTGCAATGGGTTCTGTTACAGAAACAATTCGGGAGACCATAGATCATCTTACAAACAAAGGTGAAAAGGTTGGTCTTCTGACAGTCCACTTATACAGGCCTTTTTCTGAAAAATATTTCTTTAAAGTTATGCCTGATACAGTTAAGAGGATTGCTGTGCTGGACAGAACGAAAGAACCCGGTGCAATGGGAGAACCCCTTTATTTAGACGTTAGGAATCTTTACTACAATAAAGAAAAAGCTCCTTTAATTGTAGGCGGCAGATACGGACTGAGTTCTAAAGACACAAAACCCGCAGATATCATAGCTGTTTTTGATAATCTGAAACAAAAGGAGCCAAAAGATCAGTTTACAATTAGTATTGTTGACGATGTTACTTATACTTCATTGCCACTTCAGGAACCAGTAAGTGTTGTTCCGGAAGGTACTTTTGAAGGTAAATTCTATGGTATTGGTGGAGACGGTACAGTTGGAGCTAACAAAAATGCCATAAAAATTATTGGGGAGACAACAGATAAATATGCTCAGGGATACTTTTCTTATGACTCTAAAAAATCCGGCGGTGTTACTGTTTCTCACCTTCGATTTGGAGATCATCCTATACGTTCTTCCTATTTTGTAGGCTCACCCAATTTCGTAGCATGCCATGTGCCTGCATATCTTGAAAAATATGATATGCTCGAAGGTATGAAAGAAGGAGGGACATTCCTTCTGAATAGTATATGGGATGAAGAGGAAACCAAAGAGAAATTGCCAAATAAAGTTAAACGACAGCTGGCTGAGAAAAATATTAATTTCTATATAATCAATGCAACGAAAATTGCTGAAGAAATTGGATTAGGCGGTAGAACAAATACAATTATGCAGTCTGCCTTCTTTAAAGTCTCTGAAGTAATTCCTTATGAGAAAGCAGTGGAAGAGATGAAAAATGCGATTGTAAAATCTTTCGGTAAGAAAGGGGAAGATATCGTAAACATGAATAATAAGGCTGTTGACAGAGGAGGAGATGTTACCAAAATAGATATCCCGGCAGACTGGAAGAACCTCTCTGACGAAGAAGAACAAGCAGCAGATAATGATCTGCCCAAATTTATCAGGGATGTTGTTAATCCAATCAATGCTCAACAAGGTGACAAGTTGCCTGTAAGCGCATTTGTAGGCAGAGAAGATGGAACTTTTCCTGCAGGCACCACTGAGTATGAAAAACGGGGAATTGCCGTTAATGTTCCTGAATGGATTCCGGATAACTGTATTCAATGTAATCAATGTGCTTATGTTTGTCCACATTCAGTTATTCGTCCTTTCTTGATGACAGATGAAGAAGTTCAAAATGCTCCTGAAGGAACAGAGACAATTAAAGGTAAAGGCGGTATTAAGGAGTACAACTTTAGAATACAAGTCAGTGTGCTTGATTGTACCGGTTGTGGAAATTGTGTGGATGTATGTCCTGCTCCGAATAATGCGCTTCAAATGAAACCACTTGAATCTCAAGATGACCAAATTGAGAAGTGGAACTATATGGATGAGAAAGTGGGTTATAAAGACACAATTGTACCCAAAGAGAAAACAGTTAAAAACAGCCAATTTGCTGAACCATTGTTTGAATTCCATGGAGCTTGCCCCGGTTGTGGAGAGACACCTTATATCAAAGTGATTACTCAACTGTTTGGGGATCGCATGATGATTGCTAATGCTACAGGATGTTCGTCAATTTATGGCGGTTCTGCTCCTTCAACTCCATATAAAGAAGGAAAAGATGGAAGAGGTCCTGCATGGGCAAACTCGCTCTTTGAAGACAATGCTGAATATGGCTATGGAATGGCCGTAGGGGTTGATAAGCTCAGGAATCGTATTTCATGGAAGATGGAAGAAATGATGCAAAATGGAGCAGCTGAGGAAACAAAAGCTCTATTACAGGAATGGATAGATAATAAAGAAAATCCGGACAAGACCAAAGAGCTCTACGATAAAATTGTTGATGCTCTGGGCAAAGAAAAAGACCAGATTGCCAAAGATATTCTGGAATTGAAAGATTATTTAATTAAGAAATCAATCTGGATTGTTGGAGGAGATGGTTGGGCCTATGATATTGGTTATGGAGGCCTTGATCATGTAATTGCTCAGAATTCTGATGTGAACCTTCTTGTCCTTGATACAGAGGTTTATTCAAACACAGGCGGACAGGCTTCTAAAGCAACTCCGGCAGGAGCTGTTGCTAAATTTGCTGCATCAGGAATGAAAACCCGTAAAAAGGATCTGGGTATGATGGCGATGAATTATGGTCATGTTTATGTTGCACAGGTTGCTATGGGAGCAAGTCAGAACCAGTTTTTTAAAGTGATCAAGGAAGCTGAAGCCCATAAAGGCCCATCTGTAATCATTGCTTATTCACCTTGTATCAATCATGGTTTAAAGGTTGGAATGGGTAAAGCACAAACTGAAATGAAACAAGCTGTTAACGTAGGTTTCTGGCAAAACTACAGATACAATCCTCAACTAGAGAAAGAAGGAAAGAATCCATTTATTCTTGATTCTAAAGAGCCCGATTGGAGTGGTTTTCAGGATTTCTTAAAAGGAGAGGTACGCTATACTTCTCTCATGAAATCTTTCCCCAAAGCGGCTGAGGTATTGTTTAAGCAAGCCGAAGAGGATGCCAAATGGAGATATAACAAATACAAGAAATTATCAGAAGGAAAATAGTTTTTTGTAACTTGGTAAATATAAAAGAAGCAGGGAAGTTCTCTGCTTCTTTTTTTTTCTGAAAGAATTGATTATTTTTATTTTTCACATAAAATAGAAGCATTTGTGCGGTATCTTCTTATCATAATATTTATTACGTTATTGGCTGAACTTGCTAATGGCCAGCAGTATCAGTTTCGTCACTATGGGGTTGATGATGGCCTTCCATCTTCGGAAGTCTATCATGTTTACCAGGATTCAGAGGGATATATTTGGATTGCTACAGATATGGGAGTTTCAAAGTTTGATGGTTATGAATTTAAAAATTATGACCTGGAAGATGGATTGACGGATAATACGATCTTTGAAATTTATGAAGATTATAAAGGACGAATATGGTTTTTGTCATATTCAATGAGGCTTTCCTATTACTATAATGATACAATTCACGCTTATAAGCATAATGATGTGATTAGCAATCATTTTATTAAAGATAAAGTAATGCAAAAGCTATCATTTTATGTAGATGAACAGGATAATATTTATTTTGGAGCTCAATCTAATAGTGTGATTAGGATTGATTCAACAGGTAAGTTAGATGAGATCGTAAAAGATGTTGGGAATACTTTACATCTATTTAGGCGTAATTCAAAATATTTTCATATATGGAAGAAGGAGGCTTACGAGAAACTAAAGATTTTTACTGAAGATACTTCCAGAACATTTGAATTAGATTTGAAAGCAGAAACTAAAAATTTATTTCAATTTGTCTGTAAAAGTGAAAACTCCCTGTTTCTTACTATAGGAAACACTTTATATCATATCCGTGAAGATTCAATAGTAGACAAAAGGGAGTTTGACAAGCGAATTTTATGGATGAATCTTGATAGAAACGATGATTTATGGTTGGGATTAGCAAGTGGAGCATTAAGACTGAATAAAAACAATATACACAAAAATGAAAATGTTTTATTTGATGATCAGGATATTACATCTGTTTTAAAGGATCATGAAGGTGGATATTGGTTTTCCACTTTGAAAAATGGTCTGTATTATGTTCCTTCTTTATCCATTAAAACATTAACACAAAAGAAGGGGCTTTATTCCAATAAAATTGGAGTTATAACAAGCGATCAGAATAAAAATGTATGGGTTGGGCATAAAGCCCCGGCTATTACTTTAATAAAAAATAAAGAGATCTTTAAAAAGATTGAATTGCCGAAAAGTGAACCCGAAGGGATTAATGATATAATATTCGGGCCTGATAATTTTGCTTATATTGTGAGATGGAATAACTTTTATAGAATTAATCTGGACAATAAAAAAATACAACCAAAGAATTATAAGCACTCAATACACGCAAGTTCGTTAGTTTTTTTACCAGATGATAAGACTGTTATTTCCAGCATTCATGGTATTAAAATGGTCAAAAATGATGAAGTGGTCTATAAGTCGTGCAAAGAAGATGATTTTTGTCATAGAACAACCAAGCTGTATTATTCAGAAGAAGACAGTGTTTTATATTTAGGTGGATTAAACGGACTTTGGCAATATAAAGCCAGAGAATTCAGGCATTTAGGAGAGGAAAACGATTTATTGTATTATAGGGTAGTTGATATAACTAAATTTAAAGACTATTTGGCGCTAGCCACAAGAGGGGGTGGATTGATTCTATATAACAGAGATGCTGTATTTCAGGTTACCAAGAAAGATGGATTGCTTACTAATTCAATCAACTCAATTCAAGTGAAAAATAATGAGATTTGGATGGCTCAAAACAGGGGAATTAGCAAACTTACCTATCATGATGTGGAGTCAGAATTATTTGATATTCAAAATATAACCAAACGAGATGGACTTGCTAATCCCGAAGTTAATGATCTTTCTATTGTGGATTCCATTGTTTATGCTGGAACAAATGATGGCTTGTCTTATTTTAATTTCATGAAATTGACTAAAAATGTGTTTCCACCGCCAATTAAGATAAAAAATATTAAAATTAATGACATTGATACTACAATTCAATCAACCTATAAATTAGATCACAATCAAAACTCCTTTACCATTTCTTTTGTGGGATTATCTTTCCGACAGGCGGGACAAATACAATATCGTTATAAGATGAAAGGTGTAGATGATTCATGGAATAAGACAAGTAGAAATCGTAAAACCTATACTACCTTATCACCAGGGGATTATGAGTTCGCTGTGCAAGCACAAAATGAAGATGGATTGTGGAGTGAAAAATCAGCAAGAATACATTTTACGATTGATCCTCCTTTTTGGAAGAAATGGTGGTTTATGGGATCTTTGGGTCTTGTTATTGCAATTCTTTTATGGTGGCTGATTTCTTTTAGATTCACTATGATAAAGCGACGCAATGAACTTATGAATGATATTAATGAGTATAAACAAAAGATTCTTCGACAGCAGATGAATCCGCATTTTATATTTAATACTTTGAATTCGATACAATATTTCCTGTTGGATGAAGACACTACTTCTTCCTTAAATTATCTGACGAAATTTGCAAGGATGATGCGGATTGTGCTGGATAATTCGCAACAAACTTTTGTTTCTATCGAAGATGAAATTCGTGGATTGAATTTATATCTTGAATTGGAAGCCCTGAGGTTTGAAGAGTCTTTTGATTATAGAATTGAGGTTGATGACGACATCAATACTTATGAATATAAAATCCCTGCTCTCATTCTTCAGCCTTATGTTGAAAACTCGATTAGACATGGCTTGCTTCATAAGAAAAACAAAGGATTTTTAAAAGTTCATATTCAGAAAACTGATGATTCCTTGTTATGCTCGATTGAGGATGATGGAGTGGGAAGGAAAAAGGCCGAAGAGATAAAAATGAATAAAGGTCCTATGAAGGAATCTTTGGGATCCAAAATTACTGAAGACCGGATAAATGTTCTTAATTCCTTGTATAGTGATGAAATTGATGTGCAATATATTGATCTGGAGGATTATGAAGGGAATCCCCGGGGTACGAGAGTCGAGATAACACTGCCTTTTGTTTTTTGAATTTACAAATGTTAATTTTAAAATCACAGAATCCCTTGCCTCCAGCCAGAGAGGCATGTCTTATCTATGGTATTTTTTACACAACTTGAGGTTGAAGGTTTCTTTTGAACTTATTTTTTTTTATATTGTTTTATTTATAAACCTTAAACCTATATTTTATGGCAGATTTATCAACGAAATATATGGGTATTCCTCTAAAAAATCCCATTATAGCAGGAGCAAGCAATCTTTCTCAAAATGTTGCAAATCTAAAAAAGATGGAAGAAGCTGGTGCTGCTGCAGTAGTCTATAAGTCACTCTTTGAGGAGCAGATTCAGCTTGAAAAAGCTCAGCTTGATGAAGAGTTAACCGAGTTTGATGACCGCAATCCGGAGATGCTTAAAACACATCCGACAATTGAACATTCAGGACCCGAGGAACATTTGCTAGAGCTGCAACGTGCTAAAGCAACTTTAGATATTCCTTTAATTGCAAGTTTAAATGCTGTTTATAAAACAACATGGCTGGATTATGCAAAAAGGCTGGAAGAAACAGGAGTAGATGCTTTGGAGTTGAATTTTTATCACGTTCCGTATGACCTTGAAAAGGAGGGGATTTCGATAGAGGAGGAGCAAGCTGGAATTCTTAAGGAACTCAGGAAACAAGTTTCAATTCCCGTTAGCGTGAAGTTGAGTCCATTTTATTCCAATCCACTTAATTTTATCGAGACTATGGATGCCGAAGGTATAGATGGTTTTGTGTTATTTAATCGTTTGTTTGAACCAGAGATCAATATTGATAACGAAGAACATAGATTCCCTTTTAACTTGAGTCAGAAAGGTGATTATAAACTTCCTCTTCGATATGTAGGCTTATTATATGATAACATAAATGCCAATATTTGCGCCAACACAGGTATTTTTGAAGGAGCAGACGCAATAAAAATGGTACTGGCAGGAGCAGATTGTGTTCAGGTTGTTAGTACTTTATATGAAAATAAAATTGAACATATTACAAAAATGCTCGATGATATTAACAATTGGATGGATGATCATTCTTACAATTCATTGAAGGATTTCAAAGGAAAACTCTCAAGAGCTAAAGTAAAAAGTCCATTTATCTATAAGCGTGCGCAGTATGTTGATATTCTCATGAATCCGGAAGAGATTATAAAAAAATATAAATACTAAATTTAAGGAATGTGAAATTGAGAAATAAGGGGTTCTCTTTCTGTTAAAATAAAGAGAACCCCTTGTTAATTTTTGATTATGCCTTTTTAATATCTCTTATTGTGTCTGTTTACTTAGGCGCATTCAGAAGCAAGCAACCTGTTGAATTGCAAGAAGTTAGCGACAAAATTAAACAAAGCGAAACCCCGAAAAATGCAAAAATGATTAAAAAGGGAGGTAAAAATTTAAAAACGCTCGTTCTTTTAATCAACATATTAAGATATCAGATACAATGATTTTTGCATTTAATTGATAGTTAGCTATTACCGCATTCTGAATTCTTTGTTCTGAATTCTTATAGCTATTAGCCGTTACTTCTGAAACTGCCTACTTAATTCGTGCGATTACTTCACCTTTGGGTACAATATCTCCGTGATTGAAAATAATCTCATCTACTTCTCCATCATATTTTGATACTATTTCCTCAAGGGTATTGTTAGATTCAATATAACAGACTCTATCTCCTTTTTTTACTTTCTTACCTTCTTCAATTCCATCTTCTTCAACAAAATAGTTGAATTTCAGATAAATCCTGCCTGTAGCCGGGGCAACGATTTCTTTTTTATTTGGATCTTTAGATGTTGAGCTTTTCTTATTCCCGTTTTGTGTTTCATTTTTTAATCTATCTAATTCTTCATTGAACCGCTTTTTAGCTACCCCAGATTTGTAATCTCTGTATTGCCTTTCGTGCATAGCAAATTCAAGAAGTTCCTCATTGTCTTCACCAAATTCCCAGTTGTTCTCTTTCATTTCTTTTCTATAACTGTCCAGTTGGTCTGGATAGGCATCCTGTGGATTCCCTGTGTAGAATTCTTTTCCTTCTGTTTTTGCTTTTTCTATTATTTCCGGAGCAAGTTCCCCGGGTAACTCTCCTGCTTTACCCAGTATCATGTCCCATGCATTGTTATCTATCATTTGAAATTTTGGCTTCCCTTGTATCTCATTCATCACATTTATAAGGGCAATGTTTTTCACATATTGGCTGAAAGGAGTTACAAGCGGCGGATTTCCCAGCTTCGGCCATATTTCAACAATTTCATCAAATAATTTTACCAATAAATCGTCTTCAGTTAAGGGTTTCTTTCCATTGGCTTCTAAAGTTTGATTCAGCCCTTGCTGAACTCCTTTTAAATCAGCCATCATACTTCCCATCATTCCACCTGGCAACCCTGGTTTAACCAGTAGAGAAGACATGTATCGGTTTCTCGGATTTATGAAGTACCCCAGAAAATCGTCAATGAACTCCTGTGTTAATGCTCTCGCTTTCATGTAGGCTTTCATATTTATTTCCGGCACTTTAAATCCTGCATCTTTCAGCATAGCTTGTACCGTTATAAGGTCAGGATGAACCATCCCCCATGATAAGGGTTCCATAGCGACATCAATATAATCTGCGCCTGCTTTTGCTACTTCGAGCATAGTAGCTACAGAAAAACCAGGGCCGGAGTGTCCATGGTATTGAACAGTAAGGTGAGGATACTTTTCTTTAATCTGCTTTACTAATTTTCCTAGAGTAGCGGGGCGTCCAATACCTGCCATATCTTTCAGGCATATTTCGTCTGCACCGTATCCTACTACTTTTTCAACTACACCCATATAATAGTTAACAGTATGAATCTCAGAATGAGTTATACTAAGAGCTACCTGGGAGATCATCCCGGCTTCTTTGGCATATTTAACTGACAATTCAAGGTTTCTGTGGTCATTTAATCCGCAGAAAGATCTTGCAATATCAACACCCTGTGCTTTCTTTACCTGGTACATTAATCTTCGAACATCTGCCGGAACCGGAAACATCCTGATTCCATTTAATGCTCTTTCCAGCATGTGTGTCTCTATGCCTGCTTCGTTGAAAGGCTTTGTCCATTCTCTTACGGCCTTATTGGGATTTTCTCCAAAAAGAAGATTGACTTGTTCAAAAGCCCCGCCATTTGTTTCTATCCGTGAAAAACAGCCCATGTCAACTATAACTGGTGCAATTCTTTTAAGTTGATCTATGCGTGGTACATACTTGCCACTAGATTGCCACATATCTCTGTATAGCAAGCTAAATTTGATTTCTCGTTCCATAATATTTTTCACTATTGTTCAGTATAAATTTTTTAAAGTCTAAATTTCTTAAACTTTGACGAAAAATAATGAATAAAAGTTTTATGAATAGGTATATTTCTACAACATATTTTTTTTTATCCTAGAAAATCCTACTAATAGGTAACTTTAAAATAAGTGATTTTTATCATTGAATTTTTTGTTTAATTATGTTTCCTTTGTTGTTCTTTTTTAGGCAGTTGTCTTATGACTTGAAATAGAAAAAAAAAGAAAAAAAATTGAAACATTTTCATTATAATTAACGTTAATTATAATAGGAATCTTATCATAGATTTTTGAATCTGTAAAGTGCTAAGGTTTTAGTTTTTTCAGTAAATTTTAGGGTTAGTAAATGGGTATCAAGAAAGTCAGAAGCTAGTAAAAGTTTCTGGCTTTCTTTTTTTATTTAGAATTTATACGATAATCCAACACTAAGTGCTTCTTTAAACTGAATTTTTCTGGTAACTCCCACCTGTTGTCTTTCTCCGTCAATCTTTTCATAAACCGGTATTTCTATATCGTCATCATATTTTAGGTGTGTATTAATTGTTGTATTGATGTATTCAGTTATTTTCATATCCAGAGTAACCTCCCAGTCTACGTCAATATTTTGTGGTTTTTTTATATAATTGGTGAACAAGTTAATTTTGTTTTGAAGATGGATGTTTTCGTTTATTTCAAATTCGAAAATTGATTTGAAATAAGCCCCCACTTCCCTTTTCATTGACTGGCCTTCATCTAATCCGAATTTTGTCTCCTTAAACCTGTTGGTATTTCTCATCATTGTTATCTTTGACGATAAAGGCGAAGCCATAATCGTTAGTTTATCGCTTGGCTTATAGTCCATGCCGAGAGAGAAAACTGTATATGCAGGGGCCAAAAATCCAGAAACAGTTACAGAATCATTCGGATAGTCAAATCCTTTAAAAAACTGTGTTCTGAAATTGATCAAAGCACTATAATACCAGTCTTTATTTGCATTACTGCCATATTTTGAATTTATTTCCAGCATATCTTCTTGTTTTCTTACTCCCTCTTTATCTCCTTTTTGTATTAATCCGAGCTTGTATTCAATATGACTGTCCCAGATTGTTTTTCCTTTTTTATAATTTATACTATAATTTGCATCTAATGAGGAGCTTAGATGGTCTTCTCCTCCTTGTACCCAATTTGATAAATGTGCCTGATTAAATTTTACATTGACCACTCCTCTAAAATCCCATTGAGGGAAAATCATGTCTATTTCCCTGTTAGGTTTTATATCTATTGGAATCTCCGGTGTTGGAATGTTTTCAGTTATTGTTTTTTGAGGTTTTGTCTCCTGTATAAGTATGTTTTTATCAAGTACTATTTTTAGTGATTGTTTTTTTTGGGGGGAAACATAAATTCCTGCCGGCACATCTCTGTCGTCATAAAGAATAAATCTTTCTGATTGTTTTTGTTTTTTGTGCGGTTTTAGCCATATTTTAATTGTATCATTTTTGCTATTTCTTAGTATTATTTTTATAGAGTCTTTTTCTGTTTCCTTTATTAAATCTTGAATTACATCTTTTAATGCAGCTATGTTTTTTAATTCTGACGAGTCCTGAATTTGTTGAAAAAGTGTATCAGTCTCCATATTTTTATTTAGCAATGAAATAGAACTATCTACAGGCGGATGACTATAATGCCAGAGTACATTTTTTAGTGATGTTTTGATCGTATCAGAAAGAAGATTTAGAGTATCTTGTTCGATTAACTTCCTTAATCTCGATACGTTCCATGTTGTATCTGCTTTTTCTAAATATGTAGTATCCTTTCCCAGTGTATCAGTTAAAATTTTTACTTGCTCTGCTGCATTCAGGAGCTGCTGTGTGCTGTCTTTAAATATCAGTTGTGAGGAATCTATTATTGAATCAGATTTCAGTTGTGAGGTGTCTATCACTGAATCAATACTTTGTTGCGTGGAGTCTATAATCGTATCATTTGCCTGGTGAATTATAGAATCCTTTATAGAAATACCACTATTAGCAGTTGTATTATGATTTCCGAATAAAAAGCAAGAAAGAAATATGAGGGATATTAAGTATTTCATTTGAATATCTTTTTTTTTGAACCATATAAGTAAGTTCATATAAGTTTGTTTATTTTAGAATATCTTTTATTGCCTCATTTCTATAAAATGTAGTAATTACTTTGCCTTTGAATGACTTACAAAACAAAATTTAAAGTAATTATTTATTTTGATAAATTAATCCGTGTTTACTGTGTCCGGCTTTTGACGGATCCGTTAAATCCGTGTCATCCGCGTTCCATTTTTTTCTTTTTGACTATAGATTTTGGCTAAAGGTTTCATTTTTGAAATAATTTTGGGCGAAATTTATTTTAGTTTTTGATAAAATCATATTTTTGTATCAAATTTCAAATTATGAAATATTTGTTTTTTCTTGAATACACAGCCAGAACCCGCTATCTGAACATCAAACGCAGAGATGAGTTCCACAAACATATCTAACGCTATCCCATTTAGTTTTGTTTATCGAATTTTTTTGTTAAAAGTTAAGTTTTATTTAAAAAATATTATTTGCTATGAAATTACCATTTGCAGAATCATATAAAATAAAAGTGATTGAAAACCT
>JBNJFT010000050.1:14257-15455 GCA_051747065.1 Bacteroidota bacterium
CGAATTTTTTTGTTAAAAGTTAAGTTTTATTTAAAAAATATTATTTGCTATGAAATTACCATTTGCAGAATCATATAAAATAAAAGTGATTGAAAACCTCCATAAGAGTACCCGTGAAGAGAGAGAAGGATGGATAAAGGAGGCAAGCTACAATCTGTTTAATCTAAAGAGCCAACAAGTTTTTATCGATTTGCTAACAGACTCTGGTACCGGTGCCATGAGCGATATGCAGTGGTCGGAGTTGATGAAAGGAGATGAAAGTTATGCAGGAGCTTCTTCCTACTATAAATTGAAGGAAAAGATAAGAGAAATTTTGGGTTTTGAATATTTTCTACCCACGCATCAGGGAAGAGCTGCTGAAAATGTACTGTTCTCGGTTTTGGTGAAAGAAGATAATATTGTACCTGGCAACTCCCATTTTGACACCACAAAAGGACACATAGAATTTAGAAAGGCGACTGCTGTTGATTGTACTATTGATGAGGCTTTTGATACGCAGATTGAACATCCTTTTAAAGGAAACATTGATTTGAATAAACTGGAAGAGGTTTTGAAAAATAATCCAAAAGAAAAAATTCCTTTTGTTGTTGTAACATTGACCTGTAATTCATCCGGGGGACAGCCAGTTTCAATGCAAAACCTAAGAGAAGTACATCAACTGGCAAAGAAGTATGATATTCGTGTATTGTTTGATTCAGCACGCTTTGCGGAAAATGCTTATTTTATTAAGATCAGGGAAGATGGATACCAGGATAAATCGATAAAAGATATTGTCAGAGAGATGTTCCGGTATACCGATATGATGACAATGAGCAGTAAAAAGGATGCTATAGTCAATATGGGAGGTTTTATTGGATTAAAAGATGAAGAAATTTTCCGGCAGGCGAGTACATTTAATATTATGTTTGAAGGTTTTATTACCTATGGAGGGATGTCAGGAAGAGACATGAATGCTTTGGCGCAAGGCTTAGATGAAGGAACTGAATTTAATTACCTGGAAACACGTATCAAACAGGTTGCTTATTTGGGTGAAAAGCTTGATAGTTATGGAGTTCCGGTGCAGAAACCATACGGTGGGCATGCAATTTTTGTGGATGCGAATAAATTTTTACCGAATCTTCCCAGGGAAGAATTCAGGGCTCAAACCCTTGCGGTTGAATTATACCTTGAGGCAGGTGTTAGGGGTGTCGAAATTGGT
>JBNJFT010000051.1:0-2221 GCA_051747065.1 Bacteroidota bacterium
CTTCAGGACTTTACTATCACCTTATTATTTTCTAAATTGAAAAATGAATTTAAGGTTAATTTCTAAAAACAAATTGCTATGGCTTCACAAAAAAAACAACAAAAGGGCACAATCGGCATTCTTACAGGCGGTGGAGACGTTCCCGGGCTAAATCCGGCAATTCGTGCTGTAACCATACGTGCTTTAAGAGAAAATTACAAGGTTATAGGCATTCGCAGAGGATATGCGGGATTATTGGAGTTGAACAGAGAAAATGAAGAAGAAAATTGCAATTGCTATAGTGTTTTAACGGAAGATGTGGTAAATAAAGCAGGTAGAACCGGCGGCACTTTTCTCCACAGTTCAAGAATGAATCCAAGCAAAATACCCAAGGATAGAGTTCCTGAGCATTTTAAAGACAAATACAACAACAAAATAAATGACCTCACTCCTGAAATATTAAAAAACCTTGATTATCTGGGCATAGATTACCTCATTCCCATTGGAGGGGATGACACATTAAGTTACGCTGTAAGACTATATTCAGAAGGAGTAAAAATTATCGGTATTCCAAAAACCATGGATAATGATGTTCCCGGAACTGATTATTGCATAGGATTCAGTACCTGCGTAACACGTACGATAGCAATGACGAACCTTCTTAGAACCAGTGCGGGATCACATGAACGCGTTATGGTACTGGAGGTTTTCGGAAGATATGCAGGTTTTACAGCAATGCTGCCAACAATGGCCGGCTCTGCAGACCGGTGCGTTATTCCTGAATATGAATTTGATATTGAACAACTTACCCGCCTTCTAATGGAAGACAGATACAAGCATCCAAGCAATTATTCAGTTGTGTTGGTCTCTGAAGGAGCTATGTTTAAAGGCGGCGATATGATGTATGAAAATCAGGAAAAAGACATGTACGGACATGCTAAACTCGGAGGAATAGGAGATATGGTTTCCGAAAAAATCAAGGAATTGTCCCCAAAACACAATAAGGGGCAAAGAGTTGGAACAATCAACCAAAAGTTAGGATATCTGGTCAGAGGCGGCGACCCGGACTCCATAGATTCAATCGTTCCAATGGCTTTCGGCAACTTAGCGCTTGATCTCATTTTAAATGGTGTCCACGGTCGTTTAATTGTTTTCCGCCAGGGGCACTATGACAATGTCCCCATTGAGGTAGTAACAAGTAAAAGCAAAGTAGTTAACATCAATGCTCACTACAATACTGAGAGACTCAGGCCTCAGTATAAAAGCTTTGCCATGAGGCCGTTATTTATAATGACAAGTGAGGTGTAAATTTAGAATTCAGAATACAGAATACAGAATACAGAATTTAGAACACAGAATACAGAGAATGAATTCGAATATTTGGTCGATTAACTTAGGCATATTCAGGCAACTTCAGAAGTAAGTGATATTTTGAAATACAGGGAATTAAAAACAAAATTAAGTAAAGCGAAACCCCGAATATTGCAAAAATGATTAAGAAGCAGGTTAACCCCGACTTAGATGAATTTAAATTTTGAAAAAATTTTAGTAAATCTTAGTCGCTGTCGGAGACAGGAATAATTCTTGAACGGCGAAGCCCTCAACGAAGTTAATTATTCGGGTTAAATAGAATTTTATAAAACGCTTATTCTTATAATTAACTCATTAAAAGACCAGATACAATGTTTTTATATTTCGTTGATAATTAGCTTTATCGCATTCTGCCTGCCTGCCCGGCAGGCAGGCATTCTGAATTCTGAATTCTAATAGAAATATAGCCGGTACTTCTGAAACTGCCAACGTAACATTAAAAAAATAAAAGCGCCGTATTTCCGGCGCTTTTATTTTTAAGGGATAAAATATTTTTTTTTGAGTCAGAAAACGGCTTTTATTGTTCTTTTTTCTCTCCGCCTTTTTTCTTTTCAGAAGATTCAGCTTTTTCCTTCGATTCTTCGACCTTTTCAGCCTGCTTTTTGTCTTTTTCTGTTTTCTCTATATTAATGCCCACCATTTTTTCCTGCAATTCAGGGGCATTCTCCTGAGGATTCTTAGCTAAAGCCTTCTTTTTAATTTTTTGCTTCTTTTTAGGTCTTCTAACTCCGTAAGAATTTCTGAACAATTTACCTCGTTTTGTTTTAACGTCTCCTTTTCCCATAAAATATTTACTTTAAATTGATTTGTTAGTTTTCAGTGATGCAAAAATACAAAAAATTCTTTGTGATGATAACTTTATATTAATGAA
>JBNJFT010000051.1:2321-15314 GCA_051747065.1 Bacteroidota bacterium
TCCTTTTCCCATAAAATATTTACTTTAAATTGATTTGTTAGTTTTCAGTGATGCAAAAATACAAAAAATTCTTTGTGATGATAACTTTATATTAATGAATGTTTTACATTATCATTAAATGCCGGATTTCTTTTCCAGAATATAAATTGTAAAGGGATATGCATGCCTCTCATCAACTTCGTGATATTCACTGCTAACAACCTTCCATTGTCTTTCATCAATTTCCGGGAAATAGGTGTCTCCCTCAAATGTTTTATGAACTCTGGTAAGGTAAATTCTATCTACCTTTTCCATCGCTTGCCTGTATATTTCTTCTCCGCCAATAATGAAAGGTTCATCATCATTTTTGACCATATTAATGGCTTCGTCAAGACTATGAGCAATCAAACAGCCTTCAATCTGAACATCCTTTTTGCGGGTTATTACAATATTTGTCCGTTTCGGCAGTGGCCGTCCTTGTGAATCGAACGTCTTCCTCCCCTGAATTACATGATGCCCCTTTGTAGTGCGCTTAAAATGTTTCAGATCATCAGGCAAGTGCCAGAGCAGCTTATTGTCTTTTCCTATTACATTGTTTTCTGAAGCGGCAACGATTATTGATAACATAATATATTCCCTTTATAGCTTAGTTTATACAGAAACTTTCCCTTTGATGTGGGGATGTGGATTGTAATTTTCTAATGTGAAATCTTCGTAAGTGAAATCAAAAATATTCGATTTCTTCGGGTTGAGTTTCATAGTTGGCAGTTCTCTTGGAGTACGGCTCAATTGAGTTTTCACCTGTTCAAAATGGTTTTTATAAATATGCGCATCTCCAAAAGTGTGAATAAACTCGTCAGCGACCAGTCCGGTAGCTTGAGCAACCATCATTGTGAGCAAAGCATAAGATGCTATATTAAAGGGTACTCCCAAAAATAAATCTGCACTACGTTGGTATAACTGGCATGACAACTTACCATTATTAACATAAAACTGAAACAAAATGTGACAGGGTGGTAAAGCCATCTTTTCAAGTTCGCCCGGATTCCATGCACTAACGATGTGCCTGCGGGAGTTTGGATTATGCTTAATGGATGAGATTACTTCTGAGATCTGGTCTACATAGCCGCCTTCAGGCTTTGGCCATGAACGCCACTGATAACCATAAATATGCCCCATATCTCCGTTTTCATCTGCCCATTCATTCCATATCCGAACGTTATGATCCTGCAGAAATTTCACATTCGTGTCGCCTCTTAAAAACCATAGAAGTTCATATATAACGGATTTCAAATGCACTTTTTTTGTGGTAATAAGCGGAAAACCATCATTAAAGTTAAAACGCACCTGATAGCCAAAAGTACTTATCGTGCCGGTGCCTGTACGATCATCTTTTTCTGTGCCATTTTTCATTACATGATCCAGGAGTTCCAGATATTGTTGCATAAGGTGGTTGTTTAAATTAAAATTTATGTAAAATTAATTAAAAATACATGAAGTAACTTTTAAAAACCAATTAAAAATCAAATAACTAACTATCAGGGAAATAAGGTTATTTTTTCGACTTTCTGAAAAATTTGTTCGAATATTCTTTGTTTTTCCAACAATCAAGTTGTACTTTTGGACTGTTTTATTAAAATGTTCGAAAAGTCGAATTTATGAATACAGACAAGCAAGAAAACATAAAAGACCATATTATCACGATTGCAACGCAAATATTCAGCAAATTTGGTTTCAGAAAAACCACAATTAATGATATCGCGGATGAGATGGGGAAAGGGAAAAGCTCGATTTACTACTATTTTAAAAGCAAAGAGGAAATTTACAAAGAGGTCATTCAACGAGAAGCGGAATTGTTTAAAAATGAGGTGTATGAAAATGTGATCAATACCTCCCAAAACCCAAAGGACAAACTAAGAAATTATGTCCTCAAACGGATGAAATTCCTGAAAGAACTGGTTAACTTCAACGAAGCACTCAGAAATGACTATTTGAAAAGTTTGCCTTTCATTGAGAAATTGCGCGAAAAGTATGATAATGAAGAGTTTGAGGCTATAAAAGGAATTTTGGATGAGGGAATTGATAAAGGGATATTTAATATTACTGAAACGGAATTTGCAGCGACAGCTTTTGTAACTGCAATGAAAGGCCTTGAAGTGCCTCTCTTTATCAAGAATGATTATACATTAAATGACCTGGAAGTGCGGCTGGATGATATGTTGCATATATTATTCTATGGACTTGTTAATCAAAAAAATTAAAATGTAAAATAAATATAAACAGGAGTTAAGATGAAAATCAGAGTTTGGATTATACTACTATTCATTTCAACAGGAACAGCACAGGGACAAGAGCCCATTTCCCTTGAGGAATGCCGGGATATGGCATTAAAGCATAACAAACAGATTAAAATAGCAGAGGAAAAAGAATTGGCAGTGGGATCGCTGAGAAAATCTGCTAAAACTCAATTTTATCCTAAGTTTTCATTCAACGGAGGGTATTTTCGAACGAATAAAGAATTAAATCTGTTCAATGAGGATATGTACATACCCATTGTTCCTGATGAAGTTTATCAGAACGGCATGGATGTACTCGACCCACAGACTAATCCGGATCTCGTAAGAGAAACATTTGTCACAGACGATTTTGACGGAGTGCCTGTCCCCAAGGAAGATCCCAAAACCGGAAATCCATTATTTGAAAATTATGCATATCTGCCGCAGGATGAAGCTACGATCGATATGAAAAATGTGTTTTTTGGCAATATCGGAATGACCCAGCCTATATACACCGGCGGTAAAATAAGGGAAACTCACAACATTGCTAAATATGGTGAGAAAATGATGGAATCAAAAAAGAATATCAGCCAATCCGAAGTCATTCTGGAAACGGATAAACGCTACTGGAAGGTGATATCTTTAAAAGAAAAGGTAACCCTGGCAGAGGATTACCTCAAACGCATTGACACATTGTTGAATGATGTCAAAAACCTACATGAAGAAGGCATCATAACAGAGAATAAAGTTACAAAGGTAACTGTTAAAAAAGATCAGATCCAGCTCAAATTAACCAAAGCCAAAAATGGATTAGAACTTGCAAGAATGGCTTTAAACCAAACTATTGGCGCACCGCTGGACTCAACTGTCCGTTTGTCTGATTCAATTGGTGAGGTGTATGAATTAAAAAATTCTCAGGACTATGTGAATTCAGCGCTATCAGAGCGTTCAGAGTTGAATGCATTGAATAATGGAGTGAAAATGGCTGAATCGGGAGAAGAACTAATGAAGTCGCGATACAAACCAAACATTGGATTAACAGCAAATTATACGATGATGAATCCCAATCCATACAACGGGTTTGAAAATGAATTCGGCGGAGATATAAACGTGGGAGTAATGGTTAATATTCCAATCTACCACTGGGGAGATAAAAAACATACATTGGAAGCTGCCCGCCATAATAAAAAAGCAAGCGTGCACAAATTGGAGGAATCCAAAGAAAAAATTTCCCTCGAAGTCCGAAAAACAATATTCAGCTACAGGGAAGCTATTAAAAAAGTAGAGATGACAAAATCATCATTAGAACATGCAGAGGAAAATTTAGAAATGACAAAGAATAATTTCGATGAAGGAATAACAAAGCTCGCAGATGTACTGGAAGCACAGTCAATGTGGCAAGAGGCTTACTCCGAATACATTGAAGCAAAAACGGAATTCAAATTAACAGAAACTGAATTACAAAAAGCATCAGGTCAATTAAACGAATTTGTAAAAAAATAAAGCTATGAAGAATATGAAGAATCTACTTATTCCATTATCCATTATAATTTTTCTTTTTGGATGTAAACAGGAAGGCCAGGAAAATCAGACACAGAAAGAAGAGGACAAAACTATTGTTACGACAGCAAAATCAGTAAAAACAACATATCATCCATGGCACGAATACAATGGAACTGCATATGCTTACAAAGAGGCAAATCTTGGAACGGCATTGCCCGGCAGAGTTGAAAAAGTTCATTACGAAGAAGGAGATTTCGTGAAACAGGGACAACTAATCGTAGAGTTGTCTGCAGAGCTTTATGCACAGGCGCTGGCAGAAAAAAATACGTTGGAAAAAGACTTTAATCGTGTAAAAAGACTTAGAGAGAAAGGAAGTGTAAGTCAACAAAAATTTGACCATACGAAGTCAAAATATGAAGCTGCCAAGGCTAAAGCAAGGATGATGAAGAAAAACTGTGAAATTCGGGCACCTTTTTCCGGTACTGTTGTTGACTTTTTGATAGAAGAAGGTGAAAATTTTATGTTTTCTCCAAGCTTAAAACCAAACTATAGTCACACCAGTGGGATTGTGCAGCTAATGCAGCTCGACAAAATTAAAGTCGAAATCGATGTTAACGAAAGTGACTTGAAAAACATTTCCAAAGGACAAGAAGCAAAACTTACATTTGACGCTTATCCTGAAGAAGAATACACAGGTAAAGTCTCTAAAATCAAATCGATCTTGTCAACAGAAACGCATTCTGCAACAACGGAAATCACCATGAATAACGAGGACAAAAAAATTAAACCGGGTATGTATGCGAATGTTGAATTAAAACTCCCGGAAACCGAAGAGGTATTCATTCCGTTAAACTCAATCTATAGGCAACCCGGAACAGGAAATGAATATGTATTTGTTATACAGGAAGATAAAACTGTTGCCCGTAAACGTATTGAAAAAGTCTACAACAAAGAAGATAAAGTGGCGATTAAAGGCTTAGAGCCCGGCCAAAAGGTTGTTGTAGATGGAAAAAACAAGTTGAATGACGGCGATAAAGTGATTGTGTCCAACGATTAATTAATGGAAATTAAAATTAAAAGTAAAATATGAAACCCTCATCCACAAATTGTAGACAAAAGCCCATGGTTATAGAATGAGGGTTCCATGCATTTCAAATCTTAAAACGTTGAAATTACTGAAAGTAAATTAATAAAAATCAAAACTTTAAATAAACTTTATCCAAATGAAATTACCAAAATTAGCAGTAAACCGGCCAATTTCCACAATGATGGCCTTTCTGGCAATCCTGTTGTTTGGCCTGGTGTCCTTAAATAAACTCCCTCTGGATGTTATGCCGGAAATGGAGCTTCCGACATTAACCGTAATGACTGTTTATCCCGGAGCTTCAGCAGAAGAAGTAGAGCAACAGGTAACCAAACCACTGGAAGAAATTCTGGCTGGTACTGAAGACCTCAAAGACATTACATCAAATTCAAAAGAGAATGTATCTTTTATTGCGCTGGAATTTGATTGGGGTTCAGATATTTCGGAAGCCTCAAACAATGCAAGAGACCTCATTGAACTGGCCAAGCGTGACCTGCCTGATGATGCAGAAACTCCCACAATTTACAAAGTGAATTCGTCTATGTTTCCTATATTGGTTTATGGGATTAATGCAGATGAAAATTATGCAGGAATTAATGAGATCATGAAAGATGATATTGCGAGCCCCTTAAAAAAAGTCAATGGCGTAGGGTCAGTTATATACATCGGGCAACCGGAAAGAGAAATAAAAATTCACGTCAAACCCAATAAGCTTGACGCTTACAATATTACGGCAGACGAAGTCGCTTCCATCCTGGAATCGGAGAACTTAAGCATCCCCGGCGGAAACATCAAAGTGGGCTCCAGTGATTTTAGTGTAAAAGTGCCGGCAGAAATTGAATCCACCGAAGAGCTAAAAGATATTCCCCTGGTCAATTTCAATGGAAGAATAATCCGTTTGAAGAACATTGCTACCATAGAAGATGGTTTTAAGGATAAAAGCGAATATGCAAGAAACAAAGAGGGATTGGGAGTAGCAATGATGATACAAAAACAAACGGGAGTAAATACGTTAAATGTAACAAACTCAGTACGGGACAGAGTCGAAGAGTTGGAAAACGAGCTTCCGGATGATGTGAAGATCTTCGAAATAATGAATACGGATGAACTGATAGTCCAATCTATCGGTAACCTGACAGAAACCCTATGGTGGGCATTTCTTTTTGTTGTCCTTGTTGTGTTCTTCTTCCTGCGTGAATGGAGAAACAGCCTCATTGTATTCCTTACGATCCCGTTTTCACTAATCGTCGCATTTATTGTTATGTTCGTGGCCGGGTACACAATCAATATTTTTTCTCTGATGGCGCTGATTATTGCTATCGGGATGGTGGTGGATAATGCGATTGTTGTGCTTGAAAACATTGTTCAACACATAGAAAAAGGAGCGCGTCCCAAGCAAGCTTCAATTTTTGGAACCAGCGAAATGGGCATGGCCATTACGGCTTCTACAGCCACAACCCTGATGGTATTCATTCCAATGATCTTCGTCGGCGGAGTGGTCGGTATCTTATTCCAGCAATTGGCAGTTCTTACCTCTATTACAATGATTGCCTCGCTTGTAACTTCACTTTCTCTGACTCCGACGGCTGCATCAAAACTATTAAAAGGGATACGCAATAAAAAAGAGGAAAAAAAACGCAGCCGGCTTTATCAATGGAGTGAAAGGGTGTTTGTGAAAATTGAACACATCTATTTAGACACACTAAATTGGGCTGTAAATCACAAAACCATAACTCTTTCAGCAGCTTTAATTATCTTCGCAACGGCCTTCTATTTTGGAAAAAACCTGGGTTCCGATTATATCCCTGACTTTGATGCCGGCGATATTTCAATTGTTTTTGAAACTGAAGTTGGAACAAGTGCAGAACAAACAGATAAAGTGGCCCGGGAAGTTATGGATATAGTAAAGGAAGAAGTTCCGGAACTTGTCCCAGGTACGCTTGCATCCATTAGCGGTCAAACCGAGGATGGCACATTAAGTTCTGTAGGTTTTGAAGAGGGAAAAAATGTATCCACTATTCTGGCACATTTAGAACTACCAAGTAACAGGGACAGAACCGCTAAAGAAGTCGGGGAGGCGTTAAGGGAGAAAATAGAGAAAATTCCGGAGATCGAAACCTTCCACATTACTGCAGGTAGTATTCTTTCGGAGGCTATCACGGGGAATGTTAAACCCATTGAAGTAGAAATTACAGGAAATGATTACGACAAGATTAACAGTACAGCAAGGGAGATTCGTAAAAAAGCCGATGAGATTAATGGATTAACAGACCTGCAAACCACGATAGATGACGGAAAGATGGAATTGCAGGTGATAATTGATAAGGAAAAAGCTTCGGATATGGCTTTGAACTCAGCTCTCATCGGAAAACAGCTCCGCAGCAGTATCTATGGCACGAAAGCCGGAGAGTTATCCCAAAGTGGAAACGAATATAATATAAACATACGCTATGCACCGGAATACGTTGACAAGATTGAAGCCATTGAAAATATAAAAATCAAAAATCTGGAAGGAAAACAAATACCTCTGAAGGCTTTTGCAGAGGTTAAACAAGAACTTGGGCAGCAACAAATCAACAGAAAATCGCAAGAAAGAATTGTGAAAGTGATGGCCAATCTGGATGAAATCTCCCTGGGCCGTGCTGCAAATAAAGTACAGGCAGAGATAGAAAACACTGATATTCCCTCAGATGTGGATGTAAAGGTTGCAGGGCAATTAACCGAGCAAGGTGAAGCATTCAGCGACTTATACCTCATTCTTGCCATCGGAATAGCGCTCGTTTACATGGTTATGGCTGCCCAGTTTGAATCTTTTAAAGATCCATTCATCATCATGTTTGCCATTCCTTTTACTTTTGTTGGAATAATTCTGGCGTTTTTCGCTACTGGCCTTACCTTAAGTGTCACTACATTTATCGGAGTAATTATGCTTATGGGTATTGTTGTAAATAACGGAATTGTGCTGGTTGATTACACTAAGCTGCTAAGAAAAAGAGGCCATAGTCTTTACAGCGCTGTTCTGGAAGGCGGGCGTTCACGAATGCGCCCTGTATTGATGACTTCTTTCACAACAATACTTGCAATGTTACCTATGGCACTGAGCAAAGGAATGGGAAAAGCAATGTATTCTCCACTTGGAGTAACGATTATTGGAGGGATGCTTGTATCAACTGTTGTAACGCTGGTAATTGTTCCTACGATGTATACAGTCTTCCATCTAAAAGCAGCAAAAAATGAGGAAGAACAAGAAAAACTGAATAGCTGAAGGATTAAGAAAAACTAAAATACTCATTACTATGAAAATGATATATGTAACTTGCAATGTTAGCGTTCGCGAACCATTGATCAACATGCTCGAAGATCATAGCATCACAGATTATCAAATCATCGAACAGGTTCCTGCAAAAAATGTAAAAGGAAGCCCTAGACTAAACACTGCAGTGTGGCCCAGCCACAACTCTTCAATCTTTATGCAGTTTAGCGATGATGAAGATGCTAAAGAGATTATGCAGTTGATCCGCGATTTTAACAAAGAAGCATTCAACGATAATGAGCTGGTAACAGCTTGCATGTGGACGATAGACGATTACTTTTACGAGTAATTTTAAGTAATCTGGTTTTTAAACATCAGGTGTCTTTCGGCACCTGATGTTTTTTTATATTTGTATAATACATAAAAACGGAAAAATATGAACAAAAAGTTTATTTTTATCGCTATAGGAATAATGTTGTCCTTAAACATTCTTGCACAAGAAAACAACATTGAAGGCTACTGGCTCACAGACGAAGGCCAGTCACAAATCGAAATCTATGAGAAGCCTGACGGGAAGTTTGCCGGTAAAATCGTATGGCTCGAGGAACCATATAATGATGATGGATCGCCGGTAAGGGACAAAGAAAACCCGAAGAAAAGCAAACGCAAAAGAAAAATTATGGGTTTGAATATACTTAAAGATTTCGAATATGATGAAGAAGATGACAGATGGGAAGAAGGTACAATTTACGACCCGGAATCGGGAAAAACCTATAAATGCCGGATGTGGTTTGATGATAGCTCTGACATACTTAAAGTAAAAGGTTATATTGGTGTTTCTTTTGTCGGGCGGACTACAGAATGGAGAAGAGAAGATTCAGTGCGCTAATCCCCAAAAGCAAAAGAAGACAAAATCAATGGGATAAGTGGTGTTGCAGGGAAGGACTTTTTTCGTTTCCATGAATTTGATTAATAAACCACTAAAAAATTCTATCTTTGCAAAAAAAACAAACAAAACAGAACAATATGTCGATGATGGAATTGAGTGAACAAGAAATTCAGAGAAGAAAATCACTGGAGCAGCTAAGAGAAATTAACATTGATCCTTATCCGGCAGAGGGTTATGAAATTAATACCACATCCCGGGAAATAGTAAACAATTATGACCCTGATAAGGAAAACTTCAAGGATGTTAGCATAGCCGGAAGGATAATGAACAGGAGGATAATGGGAAATGCTTCATTTGCTGAATTACAAGACGAAGAAGGCAGCATCCAGATATATATAAAACGAGACAACGTTTGCCCCGATGAAGATAAAACCATGTATAATCAGGTATTTAAAAAATTACTTGATATTGGAGACATCATTGGCGTAAAAGGAGAGGTGTTTAAAACGAAAGTGGGTGAAATTTCGATAAACGTAAAAGAGTTTACTGTTCTTAGCAAATCAATCCGCCCTTTACCCATAGTAAAAGAAAAAGACGGCAAAGTGTATGATGCATTCAGCGATCCGGAACAGAGGTATCGCCAGCGCTATCTCGACCTGATCGTTAACAGGGAAAGCCGCCATACGTTTATTCAAAGATCTCGTTTGGTTCAATCCATGAGAAGCTTTTTAAATGACAAGGGTTATCTTGAGGTTGAGACACCGATTTTACAGCCGATATACGGAGGAGCAGCAGCACGCCCGTTCAAAACTCATCACAACAAGCTGGATCAAACTTTATACTTGCGCATTGCAAATGAGTTATATTTAAAACGTCTCATTGTTGGAGGTTTCGAAGGGGTTTTTGAATTTGCCAAGGATTTCCGTAACGAAGGCATGGACAGGTACCACAATCCTGAATTCACACAAATGGAGCTTTATGTAGCTTACAAAGACTACAACTGGATGATGGACGCAGTCGAGGCGATGATCGAAAAAATTGCCATGGACATGCACGGAACCACTAAAATTCAGGTAGGTGAAAACCTTGTAGATTTCAAACGCCCGTGGAAAAGGTACACCATGTTCGAAGCGATCGAAGAATTCACAGGCATTGACATATCACGGATGGAAGAAAAAGAGCTGCTGGAAACAGCTAAAAAGCTCAACGTAGAAGTAGATGACAGTATGGGCAAAGGAAAGCTGATCGATGAAATTTTCGGAGAAATGTGCGAACCAAAGCTTATACAGCCAACATTCATAACAGACTATCCGATTGAAATGTCACCACTGGCCAAAAAGCACCGCACAAAAGAAGGCCTTGTTGAGCGTTTCGAAGCTATATGCAACGGAAAAGAGATATGCAATGCTTATTCAGAGCTGAATGATCCGATTGATCAGAGAAATCGGTTTGAAGAACAACTTATGCTCAGCAAACGAGGTGATGAAGAGGCAATGATGATGGATGAAGATTTCCTGAAGGCTATAGAGTTTGGAATGCCACCCACAGCTGGGCTTGGAATCGGAATTGACAGGCTTACCATGATCATGACAAATGCGCATTCTATCCAGGATGTGCTCTTTTTCCCACAAATGCGCCCTGAACAAAAGACACAAAAAGACAACAAGGAAAAGTTTACTGAATTGGGCATCCCGGAAGATTGGATAGAAGTAATTCAAAAGTCCGGATATCCAACAGTTGAAAAACTCAAACAAGAAAAACCCGGCAAACTCCACAATCAGATTTGCGGAATAAATAAAAAACATAAACTAGGCCTCACAAATCCTTCATTGGAGGAAGTTAAAGGCTGGCTGGGAGAAGAATAACAAAAATAGATCTATGGCAACACATGCCAAAATAGGAATACTGGGTGGCGGTAGTTGGGCCACAGCCCTTGTAAAAATTCTTTTGGGGAATGGAAACAAGATAAACTGGTATATGCGGGATGAAGAAAATGTAAAATACATCCTCACATACCACCGCAATAAAAACTTTCTGAGCGACGTGAAAATTGACACGAACAATGTCAATTTCTATCATTCAACGAACGAAATTGTCAAAGACTCGGACGTTTTAATATTTGCCATTCCTGCTGCTTTTCTGAAAAAAGCGCTTAAAGATCTAAAAGAACCACTGCACAACAAAATCATTGTTTCAGCAATTAAGGGCATCATTCCCGATGAAAACCTGATTATTGCAGATTTTTTCGAGAAGCATTTTGACGTTCCCACCAATTCATTTGTAGTAATCAGCGGCCCCTGCCATGCAGAGGAAGTCGCTCTTGAACGGCTCTCATACCTTACCGTTTCTTCCCAAAATGAAGAAAACAGGAACCTCATAGCGGAGTTATTTAAAATTCACTACATGAAAACCAATGTATCTGATGATATTTACGGAACTGAATATGCTGCTGTACTTAAAAATATTTTTGCCATTGCGGCAGGTATTTGCCATGGATTAGGCTACGGAGATAATTTCCAGGCTGTGCTTATAGCAAACGGAATGCAGGAAATTCAAAGGTTTGTTGACACCGTACACCCAATTTCCCGTGACCTGAATCACTCCGTTTATTTGGGTGACCTTTTGGTTACGGCCTATTCTCAATTCTCAAGAAATCGTACCTTTGGGAACATGGTTGGAAAAGGCTACTCAGTAAAATCGGCACAACTGGAAATGAACATGATTGCTGAAGGGTATTATGCCACCAAAAGCATATATGACATTAATAAAAGTTATAACGCTTCCATACCAATTACCAATGCGGTTTACAACATACTTTACGAAAAAATTTCGCCTTCTATTGAAATTAAACTACTTTCAAACAAACTAAAATAATTTAACTATGAGCCAGGTACACATAAACACCCAAGACGCTAAATCATTTATTGACATAGACTTAGCTGAAAAATACAGCTCTCAGGTTAAAGAAATCATAAAAGGCATGGAGCAGAACACCGATGATCCCGAATCTTTTCTGGGTTGGCTCAATTTACCCGAGGAGATCGACAATGAACTGCTCGAAAACATTGAAACAACTGCACGTTCTTTTAGAGATAAATATGACAGTGTCGTATTCATTGGTATAGGCGGCTCTTATCTTGGGGCTAAAGCCGTAATACACGCACTTTCTCCGTTCTTTAAAAAGAAAGATAAAAACATTCCCGATATTTACTATGCCGGCCACAATCTTGATGAGGACTATCATTATGAATTGCTGGAAGAGCTTGAAGACAAAGATTACGGCGTAGTTGTCATTTCAAAATCAGGGACAACTACCGAACCTGGAATTGCATTCCGTATCATTAAGCAACATCTGGAAAGGAAAGTTGGACAAGAGGAAGCAGTCAAAAGAATAATCGCAATTACAGATAAAGAAAAAGGAGCTCTTAAAACGCTTGCCAACCAGGAAGGAATTAAAACATTTGTTATACCTGATGACGTAGGAGGGAGGTATTCCGTACTGACGCCTGTCGGATTAGTTCCCATCGCTATTGCCGGCATAAACATTCGCGACTTGATTGAAGGGGCTGAAAATATGCGCCATGTAACTACTTCGGATGTAGAGTTTGAAGAAAATCCAGCTGCTATTTACGCGGCATTGCGAAATGAACTTTATAAACAGGGGAAATCAGTAGAAATACTGGGAGTATACAACTCCAAACTCCGCTATCTGACGGAATGGTGGAAACAGCTTTTCGGCGAAAGTGAAGGAAAAGAAGGCAAAGGTATTTTCCCTGCCACTGTGGAATTTACAACAGACCTTCATTCCTTAGGCCAATACATACAGGAAGGGCAAAAGATGCACTTTGAAACCATTATTTCTTTGTACTCCACAGAAAACTGCCTAACCGTTCCATCGAATGAAGACGACCTGGATAACCTGAATTACCTGTCAGAAAAGCGAATCCATGAGATAAACATTATGGCGGAAGCAGGCACCCGTTTGGCCCACACGGATGGAGATGTGCCG
>JBNJFT010000052.1:0-15108 GCA_051747065.1 Bacteroidota bacterium
CATTATTGCGAAAAAATCACTGATCCGGAAGATATGGAGGTCTTTTAGAAAGGAAATTTCAGAGGTAGAAGGTAAATATCAATAACAGAATACAGAATACAGAATACAGAATACAGAATACAGAATACCTGCCTGCCGGCCGGCAGGCAGGATAATACAGCATCAGGTCACAGAATATAGGAGTTATTTCCTTTCTTGCGATGAGATGATTAAAGTAAATTGAGTTGACTGAGTTAATTGAGTAAACTAAGAAAAGTGTTAAATACTGAAATATTAGTTTTATAGAATCTGCCGACCCTGCTTTTTCATCTTTTTGACGTTTTTCCGGGTTCCAATCTGTATGACATTATTGGCAAAGCACTGAAATCCAAAACATTGTTTACGAATATGCCTATTTATTCTGTATCTCCGAAAAAACCGAATAAAGTCAAAAACTAGCGAATACGATCAATAGAGCGAACAAGGGCTTCATCCTTGCCTATAGCCCGAATGGCAAGATAGGTTAATAATGCTGCGACAAAAGGGAGTGCTCCATAAAGCTCATAATTTACAGCAACCGATTCCAGTTTATCTGAAAAATGCCTCACATAATAATAGCTCAACCCGACATACCCCAGCATTAGAATCATATTGATAAAATTCAAACGCATTTGAATAATGCGTTCTTTATACAAGAAAATGGAAACAAGCGTAATTCCTAAAATCACACAAAGCAAAATAATCAGTGGCACAGATTGGAAGACCATTCCCTTTTCACTGGTTTGCAATCCGTCAAATTCAAAAGTGTATATTAAACCTTCCCCGGATAAAATTTCCGCAAACGGAAAAAAGAACATTAATAGCATTACAGCAAATGCTAAAAACAAATATAAAGTCTGAATTCTCTGAATCATAATATCTATTTTTGGACAAAGATAACTCTTCTTGTAAAAATATCAAATACACAGGTAATATAATAAGTTTACCTAACTTTTTGCAAAGCCTTCATCTAATTCTAATAATAACAGCTAACTTATTTAAGCATAAATCGGACCTGACCCTAATAATTCATTGTTCTTATACCATGCTGCAAATTGACCGGGCGTTACACCACGCTGGGGACTTTCAAATTTAATATACGCCCCATTTTCTTTCATAATCAGAACACCCTTTTGCAATGGTTGCCTGTACCTGATTCTAAAATCAAAGTGTTGCTCTTCTCCTGCCTTCATCTGAAGATCTTCACGCAGCCAATGCACATCTATATTTGCTATAAATAGCGCTTTCCGGAAAAGTCCGGGATGGTCACTTCCTTCCCCTACATAGATCACATTCTTGTCCACATCAGTACCCAACACGTATAATGGCTCTTTTGTTCCGCCAACATTAAGGCCTCGTCGCTGGCCAACCGTAAAATAATGAGCCCCCTGATGCTCTCCAACCTTTTTGCCTTGCATTTCAGAAAAATCATAAGGCAAGGATAATTCCTCTAAAGATGAATTTTGCGGAAGAGATACCTCCTCTTTTTCAATTTTGATAATATCACCTTGCCTGGGCTTTAACCTTTGCTGAAGAAATTGAGGCAAGTCAACCTTCCCGACAAAACATATTCCTTGCGAATCTTTCCTTTGAGCTGTAGCCAGTTGAAGTTCATCAGCAATTTTTCTCACCTCTGGCTTTTCAATTTTTCCCACAGGAAACAAACTTTTCGCCAATTGATTTTGCGTTACCTGACAAAGAAAATAACTTTGATCTTTATTATTGTCATCACCGGCGTAAAGCGAGTGAATTATTTTACCATCCTTTGTAAAAGACTCTTTTGTGCAATAATGTCCGGTAGCGACATAATCGGCGTCATATTTTTCTGCTTCCTTTACAAACAAGTCAAATTTAACTTCCCGGTTGCATAAAACATCCGGATTTGGGGTTCTCCCTCTTTGGTACTCGGAAAACATATAATCTACAACCCGCTTTTTATATTCTTTGCTGAAGTCAACGAAATGGAGAGGAATATCTAATTTGCCTGCAACCATTTGTGCAAATGACCAATCATCTTCCCAGGTACAATTTGAAGTCAATGTGCCCTCCTGCTCTTCCCAGTTTTTCATGAACAAAGCATGTACATCATAACCTTGCTCTTTCAACAAATAAGCTGCAACACTTGAGTCAACTCCGCCTGATAATCCTACAACAACACGTTTCATCTTCATTTTTTAGTTTTAATCTCTTATCTGTTAAATATTTACCTTTTGATTATTTCATGGTTTGTTTATAAATCAGTACAAATTTACAATTTTTAGAAACGTTGGTTTTTAACTCATTAATATTTTTAATCCGTAAAAAATAAAATATATTTGCTTTTAATATATAACTTAGCCAAAATGTTAAAAAAAGCGATAGTAAGAAGGCCCTGTGAAAATATGGTAAAAGGGATCAGCAATGAGAAACAGGAGGCCCCAAATTACTCCATTGCGCTAGAGCAGCACGATCAATACATTCAGGCTTTGGAAAAATGTGGTTTAAAAATTACAGTTCTTGAAAAAAACAACAATTTTCCTGATTCAGTATTCATAGAAGATACGGCAATTTTGACAAAAGAATTTGCAACAATAACCAATCCTACACCAAAATCAAGGAAAGAAGAAATTGCAGGAGTAATTCCCACTTTAAAACAACAATACAATACAATTGAGTTCATCGCTACTCCCGGCACCCTTGAAGGCGGAGATATAATGCAGGTGGACAATACATTTTACATTGGCAGATCTTCCAGAAGCAACGATAATGGAATTCGTCAGTTTAAAAAAATAATTACAAAACACGGATACAATGCAATAACAGTAGACATGCCAGCCATACTTCACCTGAAATCGGGTGTTTCCTACCTTGGAAATAATATCTTACTCATTGCAGAAAAATTAAAAGACAATCCCGCATTTCGTTCTTTTAAAAAAATAATTGCGGAAGAACCCGAAGCTCATGCAGCAAATAGTCTAAATATCAATGAAACCATCTTAATTCCCAAAGAATGTCCTTCAACTTTTGAAAAAATAAAAAATGAAGGATATAAAGTTATAGAATTAGAGATCACAGAGTTCATGAAACTCGATGGTGGTTTATCTTGTATGTCACTAAGAAGTTAAAATAGATTAGAGGCTTAATATTTGGTTTTATTCTTTTAACCTGAATAATTAGATTAAAAAGATTGATATAAAGTTTTTTAATCTATAAGAAAAAAATTATTTTTGTGCCGCTATTAATAAAATAAAAACGATTTAATTAAAACAATTAATTATGCAGAAACATTATGAAACCGTTTTCATTACAACTCCCGTTTTGTCTGAAGAACAGATGAAGGAAGCGGTTACCAAATTCAGAAACATTCTTAAAGAGAATGGAGCCGAAATTGTTTTTGAAGAAAGTTGGGGGCTTAGGAAATTAGCTTATCCCATCGATAAAAAATCAACCGGCTTTTATTACTTAATCGAATTCAAAGTAGACTCCCAGGTCATAGACCATCTGGAGATTGAATTCAAGAGAGATGAGCGCATATTACGCTTTATGACAGTAGCTATGGATAAATACGCTATTGAATATGCTATAAGACGAAAGAACGAAAAGAGTAATAAAACCCCGGAAACAACTGAAAGCAAGGAGGAATAAGCTATGGCACAACAAAACAATCAATCAGACGTAAGATATCTAAATCCACCAGCAATAGAAGTTAAGAAGAAAAAATTCTGCTGGTTCAAAAAAAACAGGATAAAATATGTAGATTATAAAAATCCTGATTTCCTGAAAAAGTTTCTTAATGAACAAGGTAAAATTCTTCCAAGAAGAATAACAGGAACCTCTCTTAAGTACCAAAGAAAAGTGGCTAAATCAATCAAAAAAGCAAGACATATAGCTTTGCTACCTTATGTAACTGATATGTTAAAATAAATAAGCAAATAAATCATGGAAATCATACTTAAAGAAGATATACAAAACTTAGGAAGCAAGAATGAGCTGGTAACTGTTAAAAACGGTTATGCCAGGAATTATCTTATTCCAAAGGGTCTGGCGATATTAGCTACAGAATCTGCAAAAAAAATGCATGAAGAAAATTCCCGTCAGAGAGCCCATAAAGAAGAAAAACTCAAAGATGCAGCAGAAGAACAAGCGAAAACACTTGATAATATTAATATTGTTATTGGTGCAAAAACAAGTTCCAAAGGAAAAATTTTCGGTTCGATAAATACTATCCAAATTGCTGAAGAGCTAAAGCAGCAAGGAATTGATATAGACCGAAAAAATATCTACATTAAAGAAGAACCGATCAAAGAAGTTGGAAAATATACAGCTACAATTAAACTTCATAAAGAAGTATCAAAAGATATTGAATTTGAAGTTAAAGGTGAATAAACAAAATTTCCAACACAAAATAGTAAAAACAGTCTCTTTTTGCGGGGCTGTTTTTTTTCTATATATTAATTGATAAATAGTCATTCTGCTAATTTTTGAACTAAGAAAAAAATCAAAGTTATGGAATGCAAGCAAAATCAAAACGAAAACTACTGCAACTGTACATATCCTTGTGGGAAGAAAGGTATATGCTGCGATTGTTTACATAGCCACAGAAAAAACGGGGAACTGCCGGCATGCTTCTTCCCTGATGATGTCGAGCAAACATACGACAGAAGCATTGAAAAATTCATTGAAATTTATCAACAAAGAGGCCCCTGGTGGAATTAATAAGATAAAAGGATGGAAAATAAAAACCGATGTGCATGGGCAAAAAAGCCGGCTGAAATCGAATACCATGATAAAGAATGGGGCGTACCGGAATATGACGACAAAAAACTGTTTGAATTTTTAATCCTCGAAAGTTTTCAGGCCGGCTTAGCATGGCATACAATTCTCAAAAAAAGAGAAAACTTCCGTAAAGCTTTTGATGATTTTGACTATAATAAAATCGCTGACTATTCTACTGATAAAATCAATCAACTCATAACTAATCCGGAAATAATCAGAAACAAGAAAAAAATTGAAGCAGCTGTCAAAAATGCATTGGTTTTCAAACAAATTCAAAGGGAATTCGGCAGCTTTAAAGATTATTTCTGGAGCTTCAGTAATTTCACCCCCATAGTTAATAGATGGAAAGATACCTCCGAAGTGCCTGCTAAAACATCATTATCAGATAAAATTAGCAAAGATATGAAACAAAAAGGATTCACATTTTTCGGCTCTACCATCTGCTACGCATTTATGCAGGCTGTCGGGATGGTAAATGACCATGAAATGGATTGTTTCCGATATAATGAATTGTTGAACAGAACAAACAAATCACATTAAACAAATTTCACCAAATTAGCAATTAAGAAAAAAATAAATACAGTATTTTTGCCCGTTATTCTTTAAAGAAAATTTGATAATGAGAAAAAAACACAAAAACAGGAAATACGGAATTATTTTTCTTTCGATAATCCTGATTATTGGAATTATAGTATCTATAAATCTGTACATAAAAATATTCAGTTCGAACGTTTCACTTGAAAACGGAAAACAAGAAACGTATTTGCATATTCCATCCGATGCAAATTACAATGATGTAATTAAACTTGTAAAGGAAAAGGATTACATCAACGATATTCAATCTTTCCGATGGGTTGCTAAAAAAAAGAACTATGATAGTTATGTTCAGGCAGGAAGATACAAGATCAAAGATGGAATGAATAATAACGAAATAGTAAACATTTTACGTTCAGGAGATCAGGAGCCTATAAATTTAACTATTAACAATATCAGGACAAAAGAAGAACTGGCATCAAAAATTTCGAAGCAAATCGAAGCCGACTCGGCAAAACTTGTAAAATTACTGAACGACAAAGACTTTCTGGCACAATATGACTTTGACCCACAAACGGTTTATGCAATGATCCTGCATGATTCTTACGAATTCTGGTGGAACACTACTGCCAGTGAATTTTTATCACGAATGCACAAAGAGCATGAAAGATTCTGGGATGAAGAAAAAAGAAAAAAAGCAGAACAACTGAATCTTTCGCCTGTAGAAGTGAGCACTCTTGCTTCTATTGTACATGAAGAAACAATCAGAAATGATGAAATGCCTGAAATATCAGGAGTTTACATAAATCGTCTAAGAAAAGGAATGCCGCTGCAAGCTGACCCAACATTAAAATTTGCTCTTGAAGATTTCTCCATAAACCGCGTATTAAACAAACATATGAGGATAGATTCTCCCTACAACACCTATAAAAACAGAGGATTACCTCCAGGGCCAATAAATTTCCCTTCCAAGAAAGCAATCAATTCCGTATTAAATTACGAAGATCATGATTACCTATATTTTGCGGCAAAACCTGATTTTTCAGGCTATCACAATTTTTCGAGAACCCATCGCCAACATATTCGTAATGCTCAAAAATATCGGCAAGCATTGAATGAGGAAAGAATATGGAAGTAGGGCGTAAAACAGTTGCAGCTTACAGTTGCAGAAGGCAGTCAGCAGTCGGCAGTAAGCAGCAGATAAATAAGCAGCAAGACGAAATATAAGAAAATTCCCCACCAAGAGCTAAAGGCTAAAAGCAAAAGGCAAATTACAATTGCAGTCGCAGTTGCAGAAGGCAGTCGGCAGAATTGAAAATTCCGCTAGGACAGGCACATTCAGAAGTAGAGGTAAATATTAAAATGACCATCAATTAACTGAGAAGTAGATAGTAGTCAGTATAGTAGATGGTAGATAGTAGATGGTAGATGGTAGATGGTAGATGGTATAAGCAATTTAAATGAATAGCGTTAAAAGCAATGAACGTAAAAGCTTTCAAACTGAAAACTGAGAGGAGATCATTTCCATACTCCCTTCCATACATCTATTTCAGCGGTAACACAGCTTTTTACTAGTTTTGATTGTTTTCGAGGCCGTAAAAGTTAAATAGATTTTTCATATGCAGGTACTTTATATTATCTCATTGCTAGTCAGGAAATGAATTCTATAGCCTTTAACTGTTGCCAAATCGCTACTAACTACTGACTACTTACTACTTTTCTTTCAGCTAAAAAAATGGGTTTTTAAGATTATCTTCTACTTCTGAATCTGCCTAGAACAGTTTGCCAACAGAAACCCAACAGCCAACAGCCAACAGCCAAAAGCTAACAGCTAATAGCCAATAGCCAAAAGCCAATAACTAACAGCCAAAAGCTAACCAAGCTACTGACTCTCCTGTTCTGCCAGGAATTTAACTCTATCCATCATTAAGTTGATCTCCAGTGAATCAATGCCGCGATCTTCCAAATATTTTCTATCTTCCAAAAAGGCAGCAGAAAACTTTTTGAAACTACTGTCTTCATGCAAAACAGCATTTTTATAAGCCTCCTGGGCTTTTTCGGGTTTCTTCATACTCCAATAAACATGGCCCAGCGTTATATAATCGTAATAATTGCTTTCCTTTTCCAATAATTTTAATAAGTAGTTTTCGGCAGTATCGAATTTACCAAGCATAAAAGAACACCATGCAATGGGCCTTCGGATCCTTGCATTCTCAGGAGCAAGATATTCTACCTTAAAATAATATTTCATGGCTTCTTCATAACGCTCCAGTTGGAACAAACTATGGCCAATATAAGCTTGTATATATAAATTCTCAGGTTCGTAACTCTCCGCAGCTTTATAATACTCCAGTGCTTTTTCAGGCTGATTCAAATAACGGTAACACAAAGCAATCTTCTTAGTCAGCCATGATTTGTTTGTATCAAATAAATCTGCCTTCAGGTAATAATCAAGCGCACTTTGGTAGTCGCCCAGCCTTTGATAACTATAAGCTGTTTTTTCCAAAATTTCAACTTTATTACGCTCTTCCTCATCAAGATTTTGAAAAACTTCTACAGCCTGGCCAAAGTGATTTCGTTCAAAATAAAACTCAGCAATATTTCTCCTGATTTTTTTATCTTCTATAATTCGTTTATAAAACTGTGTATTGTATATATCCAGGTTGTAATTAAAAATATCATCGATCTCATTCCTCAGGGGATGAAGTTTATAAAACCGATAAAGATCCTGAAGGTACTGTGTATAAATGCTTTTAGTCCTTGCAAATCCTGTTAAAATCTCCTCATCCTCTCCTATCTCATTCATCTGTTTCATCTCTTCATTGAACATCTGCATCATTGAGTTTCTTTGCGCCTCCGGAATGTACTGAAGGTTAAAGCAAAAGGAATACTTATCTGAATTGCACATGTAATAAGAGCTCTCTAATTTTTCAACAAGCGGAGAAATATTTGTATCCTCATTATTTGGCAGAATGGCTTTCAGGTCAGGATTTTCTTTGAAAAATGGTAAGAACCAATTGCTTATTCTGTTGAAAAACGGAAAATGTTTCAGCCGCCCGAAAGCGCTCATAAATACATCAGAGCCTTCCATTTGAAGTTTAGAGAATTCCTGAAGTTTGTCCAGTAAATCTGGTGAATCCTCAAAAACGCGCTCCCAGTCCGGATTTTTATCTTCAATAAATTTATCCGACAAGATATTTTCCAAATCGAGTTTCTGTTCGATATTTGGGCGCATTTTCATAATTTCCGGCATAATCTCCTGCTCCCATTTCCTGGTGATTTCCTCTGTTTCTTTGGATTTAATCGTTTGGATAATAATTGCTTCTATATTTTTCTCAACTTCAGGCTTTCCAGAAAAAGCATCCAATCTTTCCAGTATTTTTGGATAGAGTTCCACTCGTTTATCATATTTATAAAGCGCCAGGACAATACCAACTAAAGCTCTCGGCCAAACCTGGTCTTCCTGCCTGTTATAAAATTCAAACAACAGGTCAATCTTGTTTTCATCAAAACATCTAAGCGCACTCAGGGTAAGAGAGGTTACGAACAATGACTTATCATGCCAGGGCAATTCCTCAGATTCATTAATGTTTCTTAACAAATTGATTTCATCTTCGCCATATTTATCTGTTAACCAAATAACGCGAAAAAGATCACTAAGAACTTCATTTCTTTCCTCGCTTGCTTCACCTGAAATCGTTTCTCCATCTTGTGTAGTAATATTTGTATCCTTCAACAGGTCATCTAATTCCTTATCTTGAGTTAATTTATTTAACAGCTGTGTATAATCGATTTCTCCATCCTGAATGTTCTGTTCTATTTTCCACTTTGTTTTATAGATTAAAGAACCGCCTGATACAGTTAATAGGTGTTCCTTCAATTTATCGCCGATTTCAAGAATATCTTTGAGCAAACGGAGATATATATTATCCCTTTCAGGGTCTTCCATGTCTTTAAAGGCATGTTGTAAAATTGAAGAATAAGTTTCTTTGTGTTTATCAAGCTGTAGCCTATAATAATCAGATGTAGAATTGCCGGCCATCTCATAAAAAATATCCAGTGCATTTCCCAGTTGCTTTTTAGCTATAAAATCAGAGGCCAGTTGATGATTTTCCCATATTTCTTTACGGTTCATAAAATCCTTTCTTTAGATTTTTTTCAGGAATTGGACAAAAAATATACCATTGCCACAAACAGACAAAATAGTACGTATTTATGTCAAAAAAGCAGCCTTCCTTTTTCTTGTCTTTGCTTAATTCAATATTCGTTTGTAATTTTAAATAGGGCATATAAAAATAGTTTTGGTTTGTTTACAGTTTCTATTTATTAAATGTTCAATTATCCTGTTGCAAATTACAAAAAGCTGAATAATTCAGGCTGAGTGAACAATAAAGATTTATTAAATTTTATGCAATTAGTCAAAAATGCTACATTTGCAACATTTATAGATTGCCTTTCATAATAAAACCTGTATTATGAAAAAAGACAATAAACATAAAATGGCATGGGACATACTGGAAGAATTGAAGTCTCATTTGATGGATATATTATGGACTGATGATCAATTTAATTATAACAATGAACACTTCATGATTCCCTGGATACATGAAGAGGCTGAGTACAAAATAAAGAAACTGAACCTTTCAACAACAGAAGAAAAATATTTCATGAATAAAATCGAACAAATTGTCGGAGAATATATGGAAGAAATATAGAATTACAGAGTGTCAAGATGACATATTGCGTTGAGGTATTAATGAGGGGTTTAAAAGATGTGCTTAAAATTCAAATATTTTTCATTTTATGTGCAACAATGTTCAACAAATAGATATTTACTTATGTATGATAATATAACCTTAAAATAAAACAGGATGAACTATTTAAGATCTCTTTCAACAGCTTTCATAATTTTCATGGTAATGTCCTCACTTTCAACGAATGTAAAAGGACAGTCGACTGAGTTAATTGAAAAATTAGAATAGAATGCATAAAAATATAAGCGAAACTGACTCTAATCCGGAAAGACAACCAAACAGAAAAAACCTTCGCATAAGTATTGTCCTGAATTTTGGAATCACCATTGCAGAATTTATCGGAGGTATTCTTTCTAACAGCCTTTCTCTGCTTTCTGATGCACTTCATAACCTAAGCGATGCTATCGCCCTGCTTATTTCCTACATGGCAATGCTTGTAGGAGAAAAAGAGTCAACACAAAAAAATACTTTCGGATATAAACGAGTTGAAATTCTGGCGGCACTTCTTAATGCCCTTGTGCTAATCGTCATCTCATTATACTTATTTTATGAAGCTTATGAACGGCTGCTGGAACCCGAGGCTATTGAAGGAAAAACAATGTTTATTGTCGCCACTATAGGGCTTTTGGCGAATTTCTTTTCCGTTTATTTACTGCACAAGGATTCCAAATACAATCTAAATATAAAAGCCGCCTATTTCCATTTGATTGGCGATACGCTTTCATCTATAGGAGTGATTGTAGCTTCTGTATTAATCTATTTCTTTGAACTTTATTGGATCGACCCGCTTCTAACCTTCCTCATTGGTATTTTCATTTTAAGAGGTACTTACGGCATCTTAAAAGATACGATAAAGATACTCATGCAGGCAAGTCCGGAACATATTGACATCAGTGAAATAAAAACTTCACTTGAACAACATCCAAAAGTTGAAGACATACATCACATTCATGTATGGATGCTTTCAGACCAACAAGTACATTTTGAATGCCATGCCGATGTAGACCAAAATTATTCAATTAAAGAATCCGACGAAATCAGGAGAGATCTTGAAAACACACTTCGCAACAAATTTAAAATTCATCACATAACTATTCAGATGGAATATCATGTTTGTAAAGATAAAAGTGCAGTCGGTCAAAAAAACAGTTATTCCGGGAAAAAAGATTTATGAAAATTGATCAGGTAGAGTTTGTCGGCAGCTCTTGTAAAAGCAGTATATAGCCACCGAATAAATTCTTTATTTATCATCTCTTCAGTCAAATAACCATGATCCACAAAAACTGTTCGCCATTGTCCGCCCTGTGCTTTATGACAAGTGACCGCATAGGAAAACTTAACCTGTAATGCATTAAAGTATGGATTGTCTTTCACTTTCTGATATCTTGCTTTTTTCCCTTTCACATCCTGGTAATCTTCCATTACATTATAAAACAACGCTTTATTTTCATCCCTTGTAAGAGAAGCACTATTTGAGTGAAGCGTATCAATAAGGATTTTAACTTCTAATTCCAGGTCATTGTAATCGATAAAACGCAAAACTACATCGGCAAATCGGTACCCGTATAGCTCTTGATATCCCTGAACAGAAAGCACTTCTGCTACATCACCATTCGCAATAAAATCCATATCGTCCTCCTCTGCTGTCCAATAGTAGTTGTTCTTCACAATCATTAAATAATCTCCAGCCGACAATTCTTCCTCTCTCCACAAAATCTGATTTCTTATGCCCTGATTGAATTGATTCGCTCTTTTGTTGGACCGGGTTACAATTACAGTTTCTTCCATTCCGATGGCATCATAAGTATCAGTAATCGTTTCAACCAAATCTGCTCCCGAAAGGTATTCTATGTCTGAAAAATTCTCAACAGAGATTTGCGGGAAATCATTCACATCCTTTAATAACAACTCCCTTAAACGAGTAGCATTTGCCAATATTCCTGAATTTTGTGATTGCCTTAAAACATCAGTTAAATAAGCTTCCACTACAGAAAGCCCATAGCCTTCAATGTTTTGGGCTTCCAAAGCGGGGCTTAAATCCATCTTAACAGGAGGAAGTTGTGCTGTATCTCCGATCAGAACCAATTTACATCCATAACCTTCATAAACATACTGAATCAAGTCATCCAGTAAACTCCCACTTCCAAACGTAGCAAAATCTGAGCTTTGGTTTGAAATCATTGAAGCTTCATCCACAATAAAATAAGTATTCTTATGTAAATTTTTTTCAAGCACAAAATCTCCAAATCCATCTTTGGAAGATCTTTGCCTGTATATTTTTTTATGGATTGTATATGCAGATTGACCGGTATAACCGGCTAATACCTTGGCTGCTCTTCCTGTAGGAGCTAATAAAACAGATTTTATCCGATAACTCTTCAGGGTGTTAATCAACGTTTTAACAGTAGTAGTTTTTCCGGTTCCGGCATAACCTTTCATAAGAAAAACTTCATCTTTTTTATTGCTCGAAATAAATGAAGCTAATTTAGATAAAAGCTTTTCCTGAGTGGCAGTTGGAGAATGTTCAAGAGACTTAATCAGAATTGAATTTATATGGTTTTTCAACATGTTTGTCAATAATTATTTAATTTGAAATTTTGATTTTAATTACTTTTGTTAAATTTGCAACCAGGCAAAATAATCAAAAAAACAAAAAAATAAAATGAAAAAAGCAATTCAAATTATTCTGGGCATAGTAATCCTTGTACTGATCTTTCAACTTTACAAGAGTATCAAAACCCCCATCGAATTCAGAGATGCAAAAAACGCCCGGTACGAAGCGACTATTGAAAAGCTAAAAAACATCCGTGAAGCTCAATTAGCTTACAAAGATGAACATGAAAGATTTACCGGCAGTTTTGACACCCTTATTAACTTTATCAAGCATGATTCTCTATCCTTGGTAAAAGCTGAAGGCCGTCTTTCTGACAGTTTGCTTGAAGCTGGAATGACAGAAAAAGAAGCTGTAGAAAAAGGAATTATTTCCAGGGACACAGCAAAAATCGCCATTAAGGATTCACTTTTTGGTGAAGATTTTAATGCCGATGACCTTTGGAGGGTTCCTTCTACAGAAGACGATTCTTTCCAGATGGGTGCCAGAATTGTAGAATCAGGAAATGTCGATGTAAAAGTCTTTGAGGCTAAAGTTCATAACGACGTGCTTTTACATGGACTAAACGAACAACTTCTGGTTAACCTTAATGAGAGAATGGAATTAAAACAGAGCAAATACCCAGGGGTAAAAGTTGGTGATCTTAAACAGCCAAACAACAATGCAGGAAACTGGGAGTAATAAAAAGGGTTTCTATGAAAAATTTTTCATTTATTGACGAAACCTTTGATATTAATCGCACCAATACTTATGAAAGATCCATTCAAGTTAGCTTGAATGGATTTTCTCTTTCTATTCTGGATCTGGTTCGAAATAAATTCATTCTTCTTAAACATTATGATTTAAAACACAAATCATCATTTGAGGAAAAGGCAGATGAAATACAATCCGCCATTGAAAAAGACGAACATCTAAAAGCAAAATACAAAAAAACAAAGACTTTAGTGGTCAGCCCTAAATCCGTTTTGATTCCGAATGAACTATTTGATCAGAATTTTGCTAAAAAATATTTTGAATTTAATCACAAGTTAGAAGAACTGGAAGAAATCCATTTCAATCAAAATGATTCAATTCAAGCAGTAAATCTTTTTACCATCCCAAACCCAATTAGTAATGTACTTTTTGATGCGTTTGGAAAGACGCCACTTTATCATCAATTCAATCCTTTTAACGCTCATCATCTGCGTTTTCACAATGAAAACAGAATAGCAGCAGTATATCTCTACGAAGATTTTATTGACTTTGGTGTTTTTGGCAACCAAAGACTTAAATTTTATAACAATTTCCTCATCCAATCTAAAGAGGATATACTTTATTTTATTCTTTATACATTTAAACAACTAGAATTAAGCAGAGTAGAAACTGAATTATACATTTCAGGGAATTTAAGATTATATCCAGGATTGGATAGTCTATTAAGTCAATACATTAAGAGAATCCACTTTCAAAAACCCCCTAAAGACTTTACCTACAGCTATACCTTCAAAAAGGAACAAATGAATCATTTTACAAACTTATTTCAGTTGCAGCTTTGCGAATAATTAGCGGAAAATATAAAGGAAGACAGATACATCCTCCCAAAAAAATACAAGCAAGACCTACTACTGACTTTGCCAAAGAAAACCTGTTTAATATACTTGAAACTCGCATCGATTTCGAAGGGAAACACTGTCTTGACCTCTTTGCCGGTACAGGGAATATAAGTTATGAATTTATTTCCCGTGGATGTGAAAGTGCCACTGCAGTAGAGAAAATTTATAAAAACGCCGTTTTTATAAAAAAGATAGCCAGCCAACTAGAGATCAACAATATTTATGTAAAAATCAAAGATGTATTCAAATTCCTTAATACTCCAAATCAATCATTTTTTGTGATATTTGCAGACCCGCCTTATCAACTGGAAAATATAGAAACAATCCCTGACCTCATCTTTTCAGGCAATATTCTTGAACCCAATGGATACTTTATCCTTGAACACTCAAAACACTCAGATTTCTCAAATCATCCGAAACTACATGAAACAAGGGTCTACGGAAGCGTAAATTTCAGTATTTTCAGGCATTAGTTAGTGGCAGTTGCAGTAGCAGTAGCAGTTGCAGTTGCAGTAGCATTCAGCAGTGGCAGTGGCATTCGGCAGTACAGAAAGCAGTCGGCAGAAAGCAGTCGGCGGTAGGCATTAGGTAAATATATAGGCAATTTCAGGAGTAGAAGTAAATATTAAAACGCCCATCAATTAACTAAGAAGTAGATAGTATTTAGTATTTAGTAGAATGTGTTACCTCATTCTGATTTCTTTGTAGCTATTTGGAGCTACTTCTGAAACTGCCTATATAGCATCAAGACGAAATATCAGAAAATTCCTGCCAAGAGCTAAAGGCTAAAAGCAAATTGCAAAATATAGCATATAAATGGCAAACAAATTACTCAATCAACTCA
>JBNJFT010000053.1:0-14736 GCA_051747065.1 Bacteroidota bacterium
GGAACCACTGACAACTTCTTCATCGCTTTCAAATTCGCCGTTTTGGTTGAAGTCAATCCATACGTGCCAGTATTCAGTATAGCTGCTGGAAGCAAAGCCGGCACTGACGTATATGGTTGGATTTGAACCGGGGCTCAGGTCAGTTGAAAGATTCGTATAATCTCCATAACCGCCGTCACTACTAGTACTGTTATTGATTGCCCCAAGTTCTACCAGATCGATCCATTCATAGTTAGTGTTTTGACCATATGATTCACAGTAAGTTACTGTACTTTCATCGGTAGTAACGTCGATAGCATTACTTGGATCGGAAACATTACCGGCAGCATCTTCTGCCTTAACAGTAAATGTATACGTTGTTGCAGCACTTAGGCCTGTAACGTTGTAGGATGTATTTTCTGTTGTACCAATTGATTCACCATCCTGATAGATAGTATATTGATCCACGCCAACATTATCAGAAGAAGCATCCCATGTCAGATCAACACTTGTTTCTGTAACATTTGAAGAGGCAAGATTGGTTGGAGCAGTTGGTGATTCTGTATCATCACTGTCTCCGCTGAATGATACGGTATAATCTTCAACTTCACCATAACTGAAAGTTTCACAAGCAGTTGGTTCGCCATTATACTTCATGGTTACACGTAAGCGTGTACTGCCTGAAGCATCAGAAGGAATATCAATTGAACCACTTACGGCAGAACTGCTAGTTGAACCGGCATCATATACCAATTCATCTGATGTGAATTCTTTGTCACCGTTAAAGTCAATCCATATTTTCCAGTATTCTTGATATGTACTGCCTGAAAAGTCAGGAGTCAGCGTAATATCATAACTTGAACCTGCTGTTAGTTCAATGGTTTGGTCTGTAAAATCAGAATAACCAGCTGAACCAGATTCGTTTGAGAAACTTCCGATTTCAACATTTGAAATCCATTCGTAGCTTGCATCTTCGCCTTTGCTTTCGCAATATGAACCAGGGTCTTCTTCTTCCTCTTCCGTAGTTGCTTCCACTTCATTGCTTGGGTCGGACACATTACCTGCAGCGTCTTCAGCTTTAACGGTAAATGTATACGTTGTTGCAGCACTTAGTCCTGTAACATTATAAGATGTATTATCCGTTGTACCAATCGAGTTACCATTTTGATAGATAGTATAGTGATCCACGCCAACATTATCAGTAGAAGCATCCCAGCTTAAATCAAGGCTTGTTTCTTCGATATTTGAAGCTTCCAGGTTTTCCGGAGCGGTAGGAGCTTCTGTGTCTTCATCATCACCATCAGTGAAAGACACGGTATAATCTTCTACCTCACCATAACTGAAAGTTTCACAAGCAGTTGGTTCGCCATCATACTTCATGGTTACTCTCATTCTTGTTTCCCCTGAAGCATCGGAAGGAATATCTATTGTTCCTGTCACCTCGGAGCTTGAAGTAGAACCGGCATCGTATACAAGTTCACTGTCATCGAATTCTTTATCGTCGTTGAAGTCAATCCATATCTTCCAGTATTCTTGGTATGTGCTACCGGAGAAACCAGGTGTTAGTGTAATATTGTGGCTTTCACCGGCTGCGAGTTCAACGGTTTGGCCTGTGTAGTCGCCATATCCGTTGTCTTCGCCTGAATTGTTTGTGAAATCGCCAATCTGAACTTCGTCAATCCATTCGTAGCTAGCGTCTTCACCTTCGCTGTCGCAATATTCAGGTACATATTCTTCAACTGTAATATAATCTGTTTTTGTTTCAGAGTCTGAACCATATTCATTGCTAACAGTTAGAGATACTTCATAAGTCCCTTGGTTTTCGTAAGTTACGCTTGGGTTTTGTTCATTGCTTGTTGAGGGGTCTCCGCCTTCAAATGACCATTCCCACTGAGTAGGATAATTAGAAGACTGGTCAGTAAAATCGACAGTTTGACCTTCTTCAATAGTTGTAGAGTTAGCAGAGAAATCTGCTACAGGAGGTTCTTCATTGCCTTCCCCGTCACCTAAAGCTTTGTCCGCATTTAACCGGCCACTGCCTAATTGTCCTGAGTAATTCGGATTCAGGTCGTCGATAGGATCAGTATTATCAATAAGCTTTGAGCGTACTTCAGAAGGAGTAATGTTTCCGGCAAAATTGGAAACAATTAAAGCGGCCACACCTGAAACATGTGGGCATGCCATTGATGTACCTGACATTCCTTGATATGCATCATTTGGTTTGCAGCTTAAAATGTCACTACCCGGAGCGGAAATGTCCACCCAATCGCCATAATTGGAGAATGAAGATTTTTTATCGTTGTGGTCTGTAGAAGCAACAGCAACTGCTCCTTCATATTGTGCCGGCCATGTTCCAGCGCCACTATTTGCGTCATCATTTCCTGCTGCAAAAACAACAACTCCGCCATCCATTGGACTGTCAGCGCTTCCTCCATTTTCATTAAAATAGTCGATAGCATCATTTATTGCCTGGCTTTCGCCTCCGCCTCCCCAGCTATTCTGGGATACGTGAGCGCCCATATCGGCCGAATAAATCAGTGCTTCTTCAAATCCACCATTGCCATAACCTTCAAACACCTGAACAGACATTAATCTTACACCGTCATCGTTACCACTTCCACCGGCAACACCGGCAACGCCCGTTCCGTTATTTGTTTCAGCTGCAACTGTTCCTCCCACGTGTGTACCGTGATCACCCGGTTCAATTTCGCCCTTATCGGAAGCAAAATTGTAACCGTGTATGTCATCTACATAACCGTTATTGTCGGAGTCTTCGCCGTTTGGTGTTTCATCTGGGTTTACCCACATGTTGCCTTCAAGGTCTTCATGCTCATAATCAACGCCTTCGTCTTCTATAGCTACGACAACATCTGTATTGCCGGTTTCTTTTTCCCATGCTTCGGGTAGGTCAATATCAGCATCCTCTGTTCCACCTGTTTGGCCTGTGTTGTGATAATGCCATTGCTCGTCGTACCGTGGATCATTTGCTCCCCCGGTTAATGATTTTGTTGAATTTGATTTTTTCTTGTCTGGGTCCTTGTCGAACAATTCCATTTTAGGTAAAGCTTCCGCTACATCAACTTCTTTGATTTTGCTATATTCATCAACGAGTTGATTTACTTTTGCTTTGGAATCAAAGGTAATTTCATACCATTTGTGCAATCCAAAAGCACGATGTCTTTTTTCAAATTTACCCGCTTCACGGAATACTCTTTTGTATTCTTTTGCGCCGAATTCCGCATTTTTTGCATCTAATGTTTCTACATTAGTTTTCACATATCCTTTACCGGATTGTGTGATTTTGTTAGTGGTGTGAGTTTTTTTCTGGTGTAACTCATCAAATTCTTTTACAAGACTGTTTTCGATTTTAATTCGAATGACGCCTTTATAATTTCCATCTTTGTTAATTTCTCTTTCTTGTGAAAGAAGACTAGTTGTGGAAATTAAAAACGCCATTAAAAAAGTAAAAGTTTTTGTTTTCATAATTTTAATGGTTTAGGTTAAGATTCCTTTTAATGAAAATCGATTTTCTTTAAATATCGATTTGCAAGATAGAGAACACATTTTTATAACGCAACCCGTAAATGTATTTTGTTGGGTTTTTTTTTGACAAAAATCATCATTAAAAACAAGGAATTATACATTTATAGTATTATACCGTTGTTAATAAATTGTTGGAAACTTGTTGAAAACTCAAAAACAAACTTGTAACTATTTTAAATTGCTTCAAAAAATAATTTTTTTTTATTTTATAAATACATTTTCGCTAAATTATTCGGTTTAAAATTTACTATATGCTTCTAAGAAAACACTTCATAAACTGAAATAAACCTGTTTACGTAATATTTTGCTAAAACATATTCAATAGTTATTGAGGATGTTAGCCTACTTTTAAGAAAATTTTAAGAGTAGCTGGCAAGCCAGGAGAGTGTTTTCTTAAAACCAACCGCTTCCCAATGAACCCAAATAGCCAATTTCAGAAAGTTAGGGCAAATATTAAAAAGGCATTAATTTACCAGTGAATAAGCAGTCGCAGAAGTAGTATCAGCGAAAGGAAAAACCTGACAACTCCTTCGAGGCCTGTCAACGTATGAACAGAAAAAGAGAAAAATTAAGCTCAGGTAACAGAGAAAAAATGACCTCATTTTTTAATCACTTTTGCATTTTTCGGGGTTTTCTTCTGCTTAATTTTGTCATAAACTTCTTATAATTCAGCATATTGCTTACTTCTGAATATTAAAAAAAAAGAGGAACTGCAAAACAGTTCCTCTTTTTTGCGAGAGTTTCACTAATCTATTCCTTAATAAATTGCTTTACAAAAGGTTCTCTTTCGTCGTCTACTTTCAGAATGTATGTTCCGCCAGGAAGATCAGAAACATTCAGTTCTTTTTCACTACTGTTAATTGGAACTGTCTTCATCAGGCTTCCCTCTGTATTGTAAATACTTACAGTAGTATTGCGTTTTCCTTCTTTGATATCCAGCGTGATGAAATCTTTTGCCGGGTTCGGATAAACACTTACTCCTGTTTCGGCATTTACATCATTCAGCTCAATACCTGAAGTAGTATTGTTAATAGCATAGCTTGAAGCATTTTCGGTAATATTTACTGTATAATCTTCAACTTCACCGTAGTTGAATGTTTCACATGGTGACGCTTCACTATTGTACTTCATGGTAACGCGCATTCTGGTTTCACCTAAGGTTGCATCTGCAGGAACATCAAAACTTTCTTCAATTTTGTCTTCACTGCTGCTTGACCCGGTTACTACTTCTTCATCGCTTTCAAATTCGCCATTTTGGTTGAAGTCAATCCATACGTGCCAGTATTCAGTATAACTGCTGGAAGCAAAGCCTGCATTGAAATATATGGTTGCGTTTGAACCGGGGCTCAGGTCAGTTGAAAGGTCAGTATAGTCTGCATAACCACCATCACTACCAGAATTATTGCTGATTGAACCAAGTTCTACCTCTTCGATCCATTCATAATTGGTGTTTTCGCCTTGTGATTCGCAGTATTCTATTACTTCATCCTCTTCGTCTGTAGTCACTTCTACTTCGTTGCTTGGATCGGAAACATTACCGGCAGCATCTTCTGCCTTAACAGTAAATGTATACGTTGTTGCTGCGCTTAGTCCTGTAACGTTGTAAGATGTATTTTCTGTTGTACCAATTGATTCACCATCCTGGTAAACAGTATATTGATCTACGCCAACATTATCTGAAGAAGCGTCCCATGACAAGTCAACACTTGTTTCTGTAACATTTGAAGAAGCAAGATTGGTTGGAGCAGTTGGGGCTTCTGTATCGTCATCATCGCCACCGCCATCATCAGTAAATGATACGGTGTAATCTTCTACTTCACCATAACTGAAAGATTCACAAGCAGTTGGTTCTCCGTCATACTTCATGGTTACTCTCATTCTTGTTTCCCCTGAAGCATCGGAAGGAATATCGATTGTTCCTGTTTCTTCTGAGCTTGAAGTAGAACCAGCGTCGTATACGAGTTCACTGTCATCGAATTCTTTGTCACCGTTAAAGTCAATCCATATCTTCCAGTATTCCTGGTATGAACTGTTTGAGAATCCGGGTGTTAGTGTAATGTCGTGGCTTTCACCAGCTGCGAGTTCAACGGTTTGGCCAGTGTAGTCGCCATATCCGTTGTCTTCGCCTGAATTGTTTGTGAAATCACCAATCTGAACTTCATCAATCCATTCATAGCTTGCATCTTCGCCTTTGCTTTCGCAATATGAACCAGGATCTTCTTCTTCCTCTTCCGTAGTTGCTTCCACTTCATTGCTTGGGTCAGAAACATTACCTGCAGCGTCTTCAGCTTTAACGGTAAATGTATACGTTGTTGCAGCACTTAGTCCTGTAACATTATAAGATGTATTTTCCGTTGTACCAATTGATTCACCATCCTGGTAAACAGTATATTTTTCAACACCCACATTATCAGTAGAAGCATCCCAGCTTAAGTCAAGGCTGGTTTTTGTGATGTTTGAAGCTTCCAGGTTTTCCGGAGCTGTAGGAGCTTCTGTGTCTTCATCATCACCGCCGTCAGTGAATGATACAGTATAATCTTCTACCTCACCATAGCTGAAAGTTTCACAAGCAGTTGGTTCTCCGTCATACTTCATGGTTACTCTCATTCTTGTTTCCCCTGAAGCATCGGAAGGAATATCGATTGTTCCTGTTTCTTCTGAGCTTGAAGTAGAACCAGCGTCGTATACGAGTTCACTGTCATCGAATTCTTTATCGTCATTAAAATCAATCCATATCTTCCAGTATTCTTCGTATGAACTGTCTGAGAATCCGGGTGTTAGTGTAATGTCGTGGCTTTCACCTGCTGCAAGTTCAACAGTTTGGCCGGTGTAGTCGCCATATCCATTATCTTCGCCTGAATTGTTTGTGAAATCGCCAATCTGAACTTCGTCAATCCATTCGTAACTAGCGTCTTCACCTTCGCTGTCGCAATATTCAGGTACGTATTCTTCAACTGTAATATAATCTGTTTTTGTTTCAGAATCTGAACCATATTCATTGCTAACAGTTAGAGATACTTCATAAGTCCCTTGGTTTTCGTAAGTTACGCTTGGATTTTCTTCTGTGCTTGTAGAAGGATCACCGCCTTCAAATGACCATTCCCACTCAGTAGGATTGTTAGAAGACTGGTCAGTAAAATCGATAGTTTCACCTTCGTCAATTGTTGTAGAGTTAGCAGAGAAATCAGCTACCGGCGGTTCTTCGGTGTCTCCTCCACCATCACCTAATGCTTTGTCGGCATTCAGTCTTCCACTTCCAAGTTGTCCTTCATAATTAGGATTCAGGTCGTCGATATCGTCTGTATTGTCAATCAATTTTGATCTTACCTCATCAGGTGTTATTTCTCCTGCATACTGTGATACAATAAGCGCAGTAACTCCTGAAACATGTGGGCATGCCATTGATGTACCATCCATGTCCTGGTACTGGTCATTTGGTTGGCAGCTTAAAATATCACTTCCCGGAGCGGAAATATCTACCCACTCACCATAGTTTGAAAATGAAGATTTTTCATCGTTATGGTCAGTAGAAGCAACAGCAACTGCTCCTTCATATTGTGCTGGCCATGTTCCAGCGCCACTATTTGCGTCATCATTGCCTGCTGCAAAAACAACAACTCCGCCATCCATTGGACTGTCGGCGCTTCCTCCATTGTCATTAAAATAGTCGATAGCATCATTTATTGCCTGGCTTTCGCCTCCGCCTCCCCAGCTATTCTGGGATACGTGAGCGCCCATATCGGCTGAATAAGTCAGTGCATCTTCAAATCCACCATTGCTATTCCCACTAAACACCTGAACAGACATTAATCTTACACCGTCGTCGTTACCACTTCCACCGGCAACACCAGCAACGCCCGTTTCGTTATTTGTTTCAGCTGCAACTGTTCCTCCTACGTGTGTACCGTGATCACCCGGTTCAATTTCACCCTGATCGGCAGCAAAATTGTATCCGTAGACGTCATCTACATAACCGTTATTGTCGGAGTCTTCTCCGTTTGGTGTTTCATCTGGGTTTACCCACATGTTGCCTTCAAGGTCTTCATGCTCATAATCAACACCTTCGTCTTCTATAGCTACGACAACGTCTGTATTACCTGTTTCTTTTTCCCATGCTTCAGGTAAGTCGATATCTGCATCCTCTGTTCCACCTGTTTGTCCTGTATTATGATAATGCCATTGATCATCAAATTGAGGATCATTAGCTTCTTCTGATAAAGATTTGGAGTCTTCGTCTCCCTTTTCTTTATCTAAAAGTTTCATTTCAGGCTTTGCTTCGGCAATATCTACTTCTTCTACCGCATCATAACCTTTTAGATAATCTGCTACGGATTTTTTGGAGTCAAATTCTATTTCATACCAACGATGCAGGCCATATGCACGGTGTCTTTCTTCGAATTTTCCGGCATCTCGAAAAACTCTTTTGTAAGATTTTGCCTCGAATTGTGCGTTTTTTTTGTCGAGCTCAGCAATATTGGTCTTTACATGTGAGCCTTTTTCCGCTGTCAATTCATTGACATTTCCTTTCTTCTCGTGTCTGGCTTCTAATTTCTTAACTGATTCGTCTTTTAGTTTAACTCTGATAACGCCTTTGTAATTTCCATTCTTATTAACTTCTTTTTCTTGTGCGAAAAGAGTCATTGCGGAAATTAAAAATGCAATCAGAAAAGTAAAAGTTTTAGTTCTCATAATTTAAATGGTTTAGGTTAACAATAATTTAAGAAATTTTCATTCTTAAAATTTTGGTGCAATATAGAGAACACATTTTGATGTCGCAAACCATAAGATGATTTTTGTTGGGTTAATTGGTGACAAAAATCATAAAACAAATTTGAAAAAAACTTTCATTTTCAAGTTTATAGAGTAGGTGTTTTTTTGTTGAAAACCTGTTGAAAACTTGTTGAAAAGTCTGAATATTTTCTTGCAACTTTTACAGATTGTTTAAAAGTATCCTTTGTTTTTTAAACAACAAATCATGCTTTGTGGAAATTTACGGATCTCTTTTGCGGAGGGGTTTATGAGACTTTTAAATTAAAGAAACTATTCTTTTGATGCTTTTTTCGTGAGTGCTTTAATAAATTCTTCGTTTCTTCTTGTGGCTACATCCAGTTTAATTCCGTTTTCCAGTTTTATCTTATAGCCATGTGTCTTGCTATAAGATTTGATATAATTTAAGTTGACCAGATAGGATTTATGAATTCGGAAAAACATCGTATCAGGGAGTAATTCTTCAATGCTTTTCAGGGTTTTTGCCACCAGAATTGTTTCGTTGCGGTTTGTATGAATTTTAGTGTAATTTTCTTCAGCCTGGCAGTAAATAATGTTGTTCATTTTCTCCAGTTCAAAACCTTCTAATGTAGGAAGGGCTATTTTGTTGAATTCACTGGAGTCACTGTTCATATTCGAAAGAAACGTTTCTATTTGGGTTTGGGGGGTGAGTTTTTTTTGTTGATCCTCCAGTCTTTTTAGTACTTCTTTGAGATCAATGTAATTTATTGGTTTTAAAAGATAATCGAGAGCTGAACATTTTATTGCATCGATTGCGTATTGTTTATAGGCAGTAGTGAAAATAACCTCAAAGTTATAGTAATCAAAATAGTCAAACAGTTTGAAACCATCTTCTTCGGGCATTTCAATGTCCAGGAAAACGAGTTTGGGATCGTATTTATTAATAGCAAAAACACCTTCTTTAACGGATGATGCCATATATACCACACTTATCTGATCCTTGAAATAACGTTCAATTATTTTATTCAGGGTTTCACGAGATTTTTTTTCATCATCAATTATGACACTTGTCCACATAAATTTTTAAATGTTTTGAGCTCATGTAAATATATGAATTTTGAATTAATTTTTATCAGGATAAAGATATTTTAATGTTTAATGTATAGAAAGAAAGGGTTTTATACAATATCTTTTCTATGAATATCAATGAGGTTTTGCATAGGTGATTGGATTATGTGATCTGCTGATAGGCTGTGTTTTTTGGCTACGGAAAGTATAAAATCTTTAAAAAACCATGCAATGGATCCGCTAAATCGGATATTGTTTTGTTTCATCCCGGAAAGTTTCAGGATGTGATTTATAAAAAACTCTTCGATTGAATAATAGATAATGTTGCTAATGATTTTTTCATGTTTGTATTCATTGATAAATTGGGAAAACTCTGCAATATATCGATTGGGAAAGGAATCATTGTAAACAGCCTTTAAAATATTTTCTTGTGTGACCTTGTAATTTATTTTTAACTGATTTTCCAAATGTTCAGGGAGTTGGTTGTAAAGGAATTTTCTCAGAAGAAGTTTCCCCATATAGGTTCCGCTTCCTTCATCTCCTAAAATGTAACCCAAAGAGGGTGTTTTATTGGTTATATTTTTTCCATCATAGAAACAGCAGTTTGATCCTGTTCCCAAAATGCATGCGATGCCGCTGCCTTTATTAAATAAGGCTTTTGCAGCTCCTAATAAGTCTGAATCAATTTGAATATTTGCTTCCCGGAATATTCCTTTCAGAAGTTGATATATGGTGTTTATATTTTTTTCTGAATTGCATCCTGCTCCATAGAAGAAGACTTTTTGAACTTGATTTTTATATTTTTTTATGAGATCAATGCTGGATAGCTTTTCGTGAATGTCTGTTGAATCAATGAAATAAGGATGAAGCCCAATCGTTTGAAATGGAATTTTATGATTGGAGGACAACAGAGTCCAGTCTGTTTTAAATGAGCCGCTGTCAGCAATTAGAATCATGGATTGCTTTTTTTCACATATTTTAAAGTTAGTAAATTCATCGGATTGCTGTTAAGATTTTTTACATCTTTATGTGTGAAACGAACTACCTGATCATAATACAACGGCACTATAGGGGCATCATTGATAATTATCTGATCCATTTTCTGGTATAGCCTTTTTCTTTTTTCATCGTCAATGGTTACTAATGCTTTTTCATAGAGGCGGTCAAAAGTCTTGTTTTTGTAATGCGTATAATTTGGCCCTCCCGGACTGAAATTTTTGCTGTAAAATAGAGCTAGATAGTTTTCTGAGTCAGGATAATCCGCTATCCATGACCCTCTGAAGAAAATGAGCTTTGAATTAGCTACCATATCCCTGAATGTAGCTCCGGTACTTACTTCAATTGAAATGTCAATCCCGATTTCTCCAAGTTGGTGCTGAATAAATTCACAGATATCTTTGTAATCATCTGTGGTTGTAAGTTTTATCTCCGGTAAACCTTTGCCGCCCGGATAACCGGCTTTCTTTAATAGTTGACGGGCTTTATCCGGTTGGTAGGTGAAACCTTCTACCTTATCAGGATCAAAAGCAGGCAGCCCTTTAGGTATAAAACCTTGGTTTGCGGGAGTCCCGATATTGTTTCTCAGGTATTTCATCATCTTTTTTCTGTCAAAACCATAATTTATGGCTTGTCGGATAAGACGATCAGAAACCGGGCTTTCTTTAACTTTTTCAATTGTTGTGTCTGTTAAAAATCCTAAATATTCTGTATTCAAATAGGGTTGGGTAATCAGCCGTATTCTATCTTCGTATTTGGGGTTTAAATTTCCGGTACGTGTGATTAATTCGTTTTTATTAGCGGGGCTTAACCCGGAAAGAAAATCTATTTCGCCTTTGATGAATTCAAGAAATTCTGATTGTTTGTCACTAATGAATGAAATTGCAATTGCATCCAAATAGGGAAGGGACTGTCCGGTTGAATCTTCTTCAAAATAGTTGGTGTTTTTTCTAAAAACTAGTTTTTCTCCGCTTTTCCACCTTTTAAATTTAAAAGGGCCTGTACCTATTGGATGACTTCCAAAATCCTCCCCATAGTGTTCTACAATTTCTTTCGGAACTACAGAACAATATTTCATAGATAACAGCCCCAAAAAGCCCGGGAAAGGTTTTTTCAGAACAAATTTTAAAGTTGTATCATCGATTGCAACAGGGCTTTGGGTTTTATTCAGGATGTTGAAAATCCATGCGCCAGGTGAGGCTGTTTCTGAATCATAAATACGTTTAATACTGTAGACAAAATCCTGCGCTACAACTTTTCTTCCTTTTTTTTCTGAAAAAACAGGGTGATCATGGAAATACACATCGTCACGAAGATGAAAGGTGTAAGTTTTCCCGTTTTGGCTTATCTCCCAGTTTTTTGCAATAGATGGCTGGATCTGCAGGGAATCATCCATTTGAACAAGCCCATTAAAAAGTTGATGTACAGGCCATATCAGTGTTTGGCTTTTTGCATAAGCCGGGTCAAGTGTTGCGATACCTTTGGACTCATTGTAACGAAAAACGGTTCGGTCATCATCATTGGCTGACTTATTTTGACATGAGAAAAAAGAAATGCCAATTGTTGCAAAAAAAAATAAGATTATTGATCGCATAGCACTATTTTGCAACAAATATAACTCAATTATTTTTTTGCTAATTTTATTTTTCTATTTAGCCTGAATAAATTCAAGAATTATTCCTGTCTCTGTTCAATAAAAAAAGGAGTGCAGTTACACTCCTTTTTTCGCTATGAAAAACTAACCTTTAATCTCTTTACCTTACAACCATTAGACGTTTATTACAGATATTTATTACATTTAAAATGTTAAAGAATTATAAAGGATGTTAACAGGTCTGAAGTCTTATTAATTGTTTTGTTAAGTTACTTTCTTATGCAAATATAACTTTGATAAACAATTTACTATGTGTTTTTTAACCGGACAATACCAAAAAAAATGATAGTTTTTTTTAATCTATGAAATCCGGCAGCTGCTTTATTCAATAAACTCGCAAGCCTCCGTAAACTCCGGCAGCCTCAAATAACTCTTTTTAAAGTTGCACAGATGAAACCCTCATCCAAGATTTATAGAAAAGGTGATAAATAGAACAATCCATTCCACATTTTATAACAATTAAACAATGCAACAATAGGACAATAAAAAAATATTTCAATGAAAATTTTATCCAATAAAGGTATTACTGTTAGATCGAACTGACATTAATATAATATAAAGTGTTGTGGATAAATCATAATGTTTTTTGAAAAGATTTATTATTTTTGGCAGCCATGTTTAAATTATACCATAAAAAGTTAGTTCTGGATTTTATTTAAGCGAACCAATAAGATATAATTTATGGAAAATAAGAGTGGTAAGAACAAAGAAATTTCAAACAGTACAAATACCTCCTATGAAGAAACGGGTTCCTCAGGGGTGATACGATGGATTGAGAAATTAGGGAATAAGCTTCCACATCCATTTTGGATATTTGTGTGGATATGTATATTTATTGTAGTATTAAGTGGAATTACTTCAATTTTAGGAGTTAGTGCCACAGATCCTTCAACCGGCGAGGTAATAGAAGCTCAAAATTTACTTTCAGGTGAAGGCTTGAGGCGGTTCGTTCAGGAGATGGTGACTAACTTTGCTCATTTTGCGCCCTTTGGCCTGGTATTGGTTATGATCATGGGTGTATCAGTTGCCGAACAGAGCGGCTTGTTGGCTGCAGCTATGCGAAAAGTTGTTTTCGCAGTACCCAATAAAATTGTTTTGCCAGTTATTTTTATAATCGGAGCATGCGGAAATATTGGTTCTGATGCTGGTGTTGTCATTGTTCCTCCTATTGCAGCACTTATATTTTCCCAAATGCGCCTTAATCCGATAGCTGGTTTAATTGCAGGTTATGCCGGAGCGACTGCGGGTTTTACGGCAAATTTATTCATTGCCGGGACTGATGTTCTGTTGGCCGGGATTAGCTCATCAATAACAGAACAAATGACTGGTGTTGCTGAAGTTAGTGCAACAGCAAACTGGTACTTCATGATTGTTTCAACAGTTTTATTAGGTGCCGCTGGTGCATTTATCGTTTCAAAGTTTACCATTCCCAAATGCAATAAATTATCCTGTGATTATTCAGCAGTGCCGACAAATGAGAATGTTTCAACTGAAGAAGAACGAAAAGGGCTTCATCATGCTGGAATTGCTTTATCCATTTATATAATAATTATTGGTTTGTTGGTCATTCCCTCCGGAGCTCCCTTGCGTGATCAGGAAACCGGAGGCCTTGTGCCGTCTCCCTTTCTAAAAGGACTAATTCCTATTTTATTTTTCTTTTTTGCGATTCCCGGTTATTTTTTCGGTAAGGCCACAGGCACGGTGAAAAAGTCAAATGATGTGATAAAGTTCATGGAGCATGGAATGAAAGAAATGTCCGGGTATATTGTTTTAATGCTCATAGTGGCACAATTTATAAACCTCTTTAACTGGTCGCAACTTGATTCTATTCTTGCAATATCAGGAGCTGAATTTCTAAAAGCTTCAGGTTTGACAGGGCCATTTATGTTTACGTTGTTTATGATGATTGTGGCTGGAATTAATATATTTATGGGGAGTGGGTCTGCAAAATGGGCAATTTTTGCCCCAATATTTATACCCATGCTTGCCCAGATTGATTACAACCCGGCGTTTGTTCAATTGATGTACAGGGTAGGCGATTCAATAACAAACTGTATTTCTCCAATTTATCCATACTTTCCTTTACTACTTGGGTGGATACATAAATACAACAAAAACATGGGGATAGGGACTATTATTTCGTTATTGCTCCCTTATGCAATAATATTATTCGTTATGTGGGCTCTACTTTTATTTGTATGGTTTTATCTGGATCTTCCTATTGGAGTGGGAGAGGGTATTTTCCTTTAAAAATTAATAATACTGCTTTGGGCTTTTAAGAAGATACGATTGTTAAAAGTAAGGCTATAAGTTAATAATATAGTTACTATTCAAGAGGAATTAGGCACATTCAGAAGTAGAGGTTAAATATTAAAACGGCCATAAATTTGCCAGAAAGTAAGTAGTTGCAGAAGGCAGCCCGGGGAAAACCTGACAGCGCCTTCAAGTTCTGTCAGCGTTTGAACAGGGAAAAAAAAGAAAGCAGCAGGGTCAAATTTTAAATAGGAATTTTATAAACCGCTCATTCTTTTAATTAACACATTAAAATACCGATACAATTATTTATATTTCGTTGATAGTTAGCCTTATCATATTCTGATTTCTTCATTCTGGATTCTTATAGGAATATAGCCGGTACTTCTGAAACTGCCTATCTTCAGAATGCGCCTAAAAAAAGAAGGCTGTTTCCAAAAAACAGCCTTCTTTTCTTGTAATGTTGTTTAAATCAAGAGGATTATTTTGATATCAATATCTCATTGAGTTTATCA
>JBNJFT010000054.1:0-14581 GCA_051747065.1 Bacteroidota bacterium
TTAAAGCTTATCTGTTTGTTGCTGTGCGGAATACATGTTATAATTATCTTCGTAAAGAGCGACATCAATTTTCAGCATCTCTTGATGATATAGAAGTAGAACTTTCCAGGTATGATGCTACACCCGAAGATGACCTTATTTCTGAAGAGATGCTTGACAGACTTAACAGTGTGGTTGAGGAGTTGCCACCAAAATGCAAAATGATTTTCAAGCTATTGCGGGAAGAAGGTTTTTCCCGCAAAGATACCGCCAAAGTACTTGGAATTTCTGTTAATACCGTTGATAATCAGGTTGCTTTTGCTGTAAAAAAGATTGGGGAAACCTTAGGTCTCGATCTCACGGTAAAGCGGAATTTAACCCGTCTTAGAACCTTTTTGTTGTGCTTTTGATGTTTTTCTTCCCGGAAGTTCAGAAGTCCGGGAGCATAATATAAAGTTCGTATTTCCCTGCAATGCGCACCTCGCCTGGTGTTAGGCTGTTTGTGCTGCTTTTTTGAACACTCCCCAGAAAATCGTTACCCCCTCAATCTACTAAATTTATGAATAAATTCCCCGGACAATAGTGAATTTAAAACAGATTCTGAGTTGTCACCCCTCTTTCAATTCTAACTCCGAAAAACCATCCATTCTTTACGGTCCGGTGTTCTTCCCCGGTTTTATTTTGGCTTCCTTGTGCGATGTAAACCAGGCAATTGTGAATAAAATACAAAAAATATCATTATTTTTTTAGTAACTTTCTTTAAATAATGTGTTCTTATATTAGAGATGCAGGTTGCATCAAATCACAAAGGATAAAATGAAATTCAGAAAAGATATAGCAAAAATAATTGCCCGCCAGATGATGTTTACTGCATCGGAGGATGAGAAGAAAGCACTCAGAAAGTGGAGAAATCGCGAAGAGAGAAACGAGAAGGGCTATCAGATTATTAAGCGGATTTTTCATGCAAAACCTTCGGTTGAGAAAACAAGTAAGGATGAAGTTCCTGTGGAGACTTTTTTTAACCGGACTCGTATGGTGCAAATCGGAAGGCGGACTCATTTGAGGTGGAAGATTGCAGCATCAGTGGCTGCCTTCTTAGCATTAGCATCAATCTTGTCACAGGTTCTCTATTTTTCTGACAATACAAAGGTGGAACTTATTGCAGAAGCCGGACAAAGAACAGAGGCTGTATTGCCTGATGGGTCAAAAGTGTGGCTTAATAACAGCTCTAAACTTTTGTATGAAGAGCGTCCTGGACGGTTTCGAACTGTTAATGTTGAAGGTGAAGTGTTTTTTGATGTCAGCAAAGACAAGACGAGTCCTTTCTTTGTTGAAACAGAGGGAATGGATGTGAAGGTAACAGGCACACAGTTCAATGTGCGTAATTATCCGGATGAACCAAAGGTGGAGGTGACCCTGAGGGAAGGAGCTGTAAGAATAAAAACATATCGGGGACAGAAGGTCCGGATGAGTCCCGGGGAAACCATATCTATGGAAAAAGAAAACGGGAATCTTGAGAAAAGCAGTGCAGAGATGTCCCGGACAGCCGAATGGCGCGATGGTATTTTAGTATTAAAACATATCGATTTCGACCAATTAATTACAAGATTAGAAAGATGGTATGATATCCGAATTGAGTATAATCAGGAAGAATTCAAAGGCATTCATTATTCGGGCACCATCCGTGATCTTCGGCTTGACCAGGTATTTGACTTTATTAATATGACAGTCCCTCTTGATGTACAAATGAAGGCCAACCATGTGGTTTTATCAAAAGGAGAAAAGTGAAACATTTAAAATTTGAATTTATGACCTTAGTGTAGCGAACAACAAACGGGGAATGCAGTAACATCCCCCGTCCTGTGGAATTCTTCTTCAAACGCTGCGTCAACAGCGAAGAAGATGGTTTTAATTATGAACTAAAACATTGTAAATTTATGAAAAAAATGTGGAGATGCACAAAGCAAAATGCTTGTGCTTTAAACCGATTTCTGAGAATTATGAAATTATCCGTTCTTTTAATGGTTATCGCGACTCTCCAGTTGTCGGCCATTAATACTTATTCGCAGAACGAAAAGTTGACCCTGAAAATGGAAAATGCATCCCTGGTTGATGTCATTAAATCCATTGAAAGTCTAACCGAATTAAACTTCTTTTATCAGAATGAGCAGGTTTCAGATGTAACATCGTTGGATGTTGATGCCAACAAACAACGGGTTGATATTTTGCTTTCTGATATTCTTAAAAGCTCTGAGCTTGACTTTCGGATTGTTGATAAACATGTGGTGATTTTTCCTGCTGAAGAAAGACTGAATAAAGGGGCTCCAGCCCAACAACAGGATGAGCAAACAATTCGCGGAACTGTAACAGATGATCAAGACAATCCGATTCCTGGTGTAACAGTCGCTGTAAAGGAGACCACAGAAGGGACTGTTACTGATCAGGAAGGTAATTTTTCTCTCTCTGTTGAGGAAGAAGCCGAAGTACTGGTTTTTTCTTTTGTAGGTATGCAGACGAAGGAAGTCCCGATTGGAGACAAGACTTCTTTTGAGGTGACCATGAGTGAAGATGTGCAGGGGCTGGATGAAGTTGTAGTTGTGGGATATGGTGAAAAAACGAAAGCGTCACTAACGGGAGCAATATCGAAGGTCGAAGCTGAAGGTTTAGTGAAGTCAAAACCATCGACAACTATTTCAAATTCGTTGCAGGGAGCATTGCCTGGTTTGTCAGTAACTCGTACAAGTGGCCAACCCGGACGAGAGAATTTTGATTTAACAGTAAGGGATTTTACATCGATTAATGGTGGCAATAGCCCTCTTGTTTTGATTGATGGAGTAGAAGGTTCTTTAGATAATTTAAATCCCGATGATATTGAGTCTGTCAATGTTTTAAAGGATGCTTCTGCTGCAATTTATGGATCAAGGGCTGCAGGGGGTGTGTTGCTTGTAACAACGAAGTCAGGTAAAAAGGGAAAACCAGTATTTCAATTTAACGCAGGCTACACAATAAAATCGCCACAAGATACCTGGAACCAGCCATCTGTTCTTCAATATGCTCAACTGCACCGGGAAGCAGAGATGAATGAAGGCAGACCAACGCCTTGGTGGTTTCCAAATGAATATTACGATAAATTAGTATCAGGGACAGGAGAACAGGGTGTCGATGACTGGGCTCAGAATATTGGGGATCCTGAGGGCCGTCGAATGTTTTATGAAGATTCAGATTTAAAAGATCATTTGTACGAGAATGGCACCAATCAAAACTATTCTTTAAGTGTAAGTGGAGGAGCTGAAAAATCAAATTACCGGTTTTCTTTGGGATACAACAGAGATGAAGGGTTTTTTAAAATAAATAATAATATAAGCGAAAAGTATAATTTAAAGCTCTCTTATCAATGGGATATCGCAGATTGGATGAATTTTGATGCTAAAGTGGGTGTCGAAAGAACAGAGCTTGATGAACCTGCGAGTAGTTGGAATGTCATCAACCGTTATGAAAAGGCAAATCCTATTCAACCCACGTTTGCAGAAGACGGAGAGACTTATTTGCAATGGGGTGGTTTTATAAATCCGGTTCAGGTTTTAGATCAGGCTGGCGATAATTTTGAACGTCGTAATAATCTTCGGACCAATTTTAAGACTACTTTTCAACTGCTAAAAGGTTTGGATTTTGTAAATCAGACTTCATTTAATCTTTCAAATTACAACTCGGAATCAAGCAGTAAGACGTATCAGGGATACCGTTGGGATGGAACGCCATTCACAGTTAATAATGACCCGAATAGGGCCACTTTTTCAAATTCGGATAGGGTGTACAAAAATTTCACCAATTATCTCAACTATTCAGCATCCATCAACGAGAGTCATAATTTCTCCGCTACCCTTGGTAATGCATTTGAAAATAATAAATTTTCTAATTTTGATGCATGGCGTTTAGGCATAGTAGGAAACAAATTATTTCATCTTAGCCTGGGTGATCCGGATGAACAATATAATAACAGTGGAGCTTACGAATGGTCAATTTTATCGTATTATGGCCGTTTAAGCTACGATTATAGGAGTAAATATTTGTTTGAAGCAAATTTGCGACGGGATGGCTCTTCAAAATTTCATCCAGATAAGCGGTGGGGGAATTTTGGAGGTGTTCAGGCTGCATGGCGTTTGTCGGAAGAACCTTTTATGCAAGGCCTAGGATTTCTTGATAATCTGAAATTACGTCTTTCGATTGGCGAAACTGGTAATGAACGAGTGGCAAATAACTATAATTATGTACAAAATATTGATATTGGCGGCCAGATTCCTTTTGGAGCGGGTTCTGTTGAATCCGCTGCTTCCCTGGGGTCTCTGCCTGCTGTTAATGCGACCTGGGAAACTGTAGTGACACAAAATATTGGTCTCGATTTTTCTGTCTTCGATCAAAGATTATCGGGTACTATAGATGCGTATAATAAGGTCAATCAGAATATGCTGATTGCTGAGGCCTTTCCTGAGATTTTAGGAGCTACAGCTCCCCGTGTGAATTCCGGAGAATTAACCATTAACGGATACGAGCTTTCGTTGGAATGGAGAGATAAAATTGGTGATTTTGGATACTTTGTTGAAGGCGTATTCTTTGATAGTAAAAATGAAGTTACTAAGAGAGGTGGAGACGAGGTGTACTCTGCAGGTGTTAATAGTGCGCGTTTGGGATACCCTATCAATTCTTATTTTGGGTATGATTACGATGGCGTAATTAAAACTCAGGAGCAGCTTGATGAATATAAAGAGTTAGAAAATATTAATCCCTCTTTAGACATTGGAGATGCCATGTTTCGTGATGTGGATGGGAATGGTCGAATTGACCCTTATGGGGATGAAGAAGATGAGGGAGACCTGGTGTTTTTAGGGACAACTTCTCCAAGGTATAATTTTAGTGTCAACCTGGGGGCTAATTGGAAAAATTTTGATTTAAGTGTCTATATCACGGGAACTGGTAAAAGGACTATTCCTGCCAGTGGATTTGCATTGCCTTATGAGGGACAGCGAAACAGATGGCATAAACCGAATGCCATGTATCACAATTGGGGATTTACCGAAGAACAGGTTGATGAAAATGGTGTTTTAATTACTGAAGCCCGTGACTCAGACAATCCAAGAATTACCCTTGGACAAACCGCTACATGGAACTGGCGACATAGTCAGTTAAGAGCTTGGGATGGAGCATATGCACGTGTGAAAAACCTTGCATTAGGTTATACCTTGCCTAAAAATCTGGTGAATAGATTTAAACTGGAAAATGTACGGGTGTATTTTAATGGTTCTGATTTGTTTACTGCCCACAATGTTCCTGGAGGTTATGACCCTGAATTTCCAAATTTTGGTTCAGGAGAATATCCGCTTTCAAAAAATTACATTTTTGGTCTCCAAGTTAAATTTTAAAAAATATCAATTATGAAGATAAATAAGATAATATTTCTTTTTGCTGTGCTTCTTTTTGCTGGAGCATGCGAAGAAGAACTTGATTTAGTTCCTCCTGATAGAATCTCAGATGGTTCTTACTGGAATACTGCTGAGGATTTTCGGCTGGCAGCAAATAACTTTTACAGTTCTTTGCCTTACCGGGAACGAGAGCTCGATTCTGACTTGATGAGAGGAGAGGGAGTTAATTCTATCAGTACAGGCAACAATCTTCCTGAGGATAATGATGGGTTTTGGAATTCAACCTTTGACGCGTTGCGTTCAAATAATTACTTAATTCAGCAAGCTGAAGCAAATCCTGACGTCGAAGCTCAAAGATATGTGGCTGAGGCTCGCTTCTTTAGGGCGTTTAATTACTTTCGTTTAGTAAGCCGTTATGGTGATGTGCCTCTCATCACTAAAGCTCTTGATACAGATTCGGAAGAATTAAAATCATCCAGGACCCCTCGCAGTGATGTTATCGACTTTTGTATTGAGGATTTACAAATGGCAATTGCAGATTTGCCTCTTCGTAGCGAAATGGCGGCCTCTGAACTGGGACGTATTACCAAAGGTGCAGCTCGTACGCTTTTGGCCAAGATCGCTCTTTTTGAAGCAACATGGGCGAAATACAATGGGGATGGAGAAAAAGTTAATGAACGTTTACAGATAGCTGTTGATGCTTCAGATGCCGTTATTAATAGTGACGAATATGCACTTTATGATGAGCATGGAGATGATAGTTACCGTCAGCTTTTTTGGAATCCGGATGCTGATGATAAAAACTTAAATGTTAAACCGGAAAAAGTTCTGGCAATTGTTTACAGGGATGACTTAAAAACACATGGCGCATCCTGGGAGTCTCAATCAGTAAGTGCTTCCAAAAAAGCCGTTGATATGTATGTTTGCTCAGATGGATTGCCAATTGATAAATCTCCGCTATTCAATGGTTATGATACATATACTTCGGAGTTTGAGAACAGAGATCATCGCTTAATCAAATCCATTGTTCAAGATGGTGATGTGATATGGACAAACAATGGGGCGAATGACATTGATGCTGAAGTTAATTATTTCAATCAGAATTACACCGGCTACAGAGTTTGGAAATTTGTTGGAGAAGGAGAGTTGAGAAAAGAATGGCAAAAGGAATATAATGATATAGAGGTGTTTCGTTATCCAGAGGTTCTTCTGACTTATGCTGAAGCCAAATATGAATTGGACGGTGCCATTTCTGACAACGACCTCGACCGGACAATTAATATTATAAGAGAAAGAGGAAATATTGCCCCATTGACAAATGCATTCGTTAATCAAAATGGGTTGGATATGCTCAAAGAAATAAGAAGAGAACGTACCGTTGAGCTTATGTTTGAAGGTGAACGGCTGGGAGATTTGAAACGGTGGGGCATTGCTGTTGAAGAAATGACAGAGCCCATAAAAGGGATTCAATGGGACAATAGCCAATGGAAAAATGCTGGAGTTGGGCTCGAAACCATTACTGCGCATGGTACAGATGAAAATGGCTTTATTATCAAAGACCCGGAATCCGAGCGTCTTTTTTCAGAGAGAAATTTGCTTTTCCCACTTCCTCTTGACGAGCTGCAGTTGACAGGATGGGACCAAAACCCTGGATGGTAGAAAGGGGTAGCAGTTATTATGCAAGGCTGTCTTAAACGTTTACCGTTAAGGCAGTTCTTGCTTTAAAATTGTCACTTTTTTAAAAGGGGTGTCGCTTCTTCGGAGTTAAAATTGGTTTTATTTCTGGAATTTTCTGCCGTTCTATCCACCCTCTTTGGTGTTAACAACCAGTTCCGGAATCGCTACTGAGAGCAGGAATGAAAAAGTTTTAACAAAAAATTATGCTCCGGAGTCATGACACCTCTTTTAAGATAAAAAAGCTTTTAGCTTCACTGGGGTACTTTTGGAATAATCTTTTTTAGTGCCTTGAATGAGCTATGATAGTTTGTGAATAGTCCAGGCCCGGGGAGACCATTTATATGAAAGTTGTAGTTATGTTTAGAAATTTTTTTACCGGCCTATTGGTTTTAGCAATAGCATCTTCCGCTTGTAAGACAAATAAGAAAAATGAAACGAAAGAAAACCCCAATATCATCTATATTTTGGCCGATGATCTGGGATATGCGGATTTAGGATGTTACGGACAGGAAAAAATTGAAACGCCAAACATTGATGCGCTTGCTGAAAACGGGATGCGTTTTACCCAACATTATTCAAGTTCACCGGTTTGTGCTCCTGCGCGGTATATGTTGTTAACCGGTATGCACTCCGGACATGCACAGGTGCGCGGGAATGACGAATGGGAATCACGTGGAAATGTCTGGAGCTTTGAAGCCATGGCCGAAGATCCTACGTTGGAAGGACAGCGTCCGATGAAATCGGGAACCGAGACTGTGGGAACCATCCTTCAAAAAGCTGGCTACACCACTGGTGTTGTAGGAAAATGGGGGTTAGGGGCACCTCATACAGAGGGTGTTCCAGATGAGCAGGGATTCGATTTTTTCTATGGATATAATTGCCAGAGACAAGCGCATACCTACTTTCCTGTTCATTTGTGGAAAAACTCACAGAAGGTTCAACTTAATAATAAAATGGTGCCACCTCACACGGCTCTTCCCAAAGGTGCGAATCCGCGAGATCCTGAATCGTATAGTGATTTCTGGCTCACAGATTATGCCCCCCGGTTGATGCAAAAAGAGGTCATTCAATTCATAAAAGGAAATATTGATCAGCCATTTTTTATGTATTACGCCACCCCTATTCCACATGTTCCCTTGCAAGCACCAAAGCGCTGGGTTGATTATTACGTAGAAAAGTTTGGAGACGAGGAACCTTACACAGGTGATGAGGGATATTTCCCTCACCGTTATCCGCGTGCAGCCTATGCCGCCATGGTTTCTTATTTAGATGAACAGGTGGGGGAAATTGTGACAACCCTTAAAGAGGAAGGACTTTATGAAAATACTATTATCATGTTTTCTTCCGATAATGGTCCTAGTTTTAATGGTGGCACTGATTCCCCGTGGTTTGACAGCGCAGCTCCTTTTAAAAGTGAAGAGGGGTGGGGGAAAGCCAACCTTACAGAGGGAGGGATCCGGGTTCCCATGATTGCACAGTGGCCTTCCATGATTAAATCAGGCAGTGAAACAGAACTTATTTCAGCACAATATGATTTATTGCCCACGCTTTGTGATGTTGTAGGAGTTGAGCCTTCCGGGGACACTGATGGGATTAGTTTCTTACCTACACTTTTAGGGCAAGACAATGCTGAAAAGCATAAATATTTATACTGGGAATTTCCAGCTTCTGGGGGGCAGCAAGCAATAAGAATGGGAAAGTGGAAAGGTCTTCGAAAAAACATTTTTAATGGGGACGGACAACTTCAACTCTATAACCTGGACAAAGATATTCAGGAACAAAATGATGTTTCTTCGCAAAATCCTGAAATTGTGCGGGAAATGGAATTGATGTTAGAAAAAGAGCATGTAACACCTAAAAATGATAAATTTAAGATGAAGCAATTGGGAGATGAATGATAATACAGGAATTAGATGTAAAAAAGTTGATAGAAATAGGGAAAATGAGTGATGAGGCTAACTGTAATTATGTTGTTTTTAATATTGCTGATGCCGGTATGTTATTGCTTTTAAAATAATGAATGTTTTTAGAGTATTGGACAAGAATCTTCAAAAGAAAATGCAACATACGGTGTTGATTTCTTCCTTATTGAGAATGTTTTTTTAAACCGGTGAAATATGAAACGAGTCTTTGTTTTGACTTTCATTTTGTTATTGATCAATCTGTTTGGAAACTCACAGAATGATTTTCCCATTTTTATAAAAGAGCAGGTGCAAAATAACAACGACTGGCTACTTTACCAGGTTGACCAGCCTACAAAAATTTATGAAAACGAAAATGGAAATTTTGTTTTGAGCAATGGTCTGGTTCGTCGCACTTTCACTACAGATCCCAATGGAGCTACCATCGGACTTGAGCACTTGCAAACAGAAGAAACATTTTTACGGTCGGTTCGCCCGGAAGCGGAAGTTCAAATTAATGGAATCAATTTCGAAGTGGGTGGTTTAACTGGTCAGCCGATTCACAATTATTTATTGCCCGAATGGATTGAATCGATGAAAGCAAATCCGGCATCATTCAAACTGATTGATTATAAAATTGAGAACACCAAAAAACGTTTCGCCTGGGAAAAAAGGCAAGAGTGGATGCCCAAAGACATGTCCTGGCCGGCACCCGGGAAAGAAGTTATTTTTACTTATCAACTGGATGATGAAGCGTTGAAAATTCTTTCGGAAAGATTGGTTTCTGATGACAGTCGGGAAGTATTATTTGGCAATTCGTTTGAAACATTACACGAAAATTGGAAACGTTTTGAATCGGATGCAGATGCCCGAAATTCTTTCATTAACGAAGGGAAAGCAGGAGAAATAATGGCTTTGGCTAACACCGCCGTTTTTGCCGAGCAGAAAATTTTAGCCGGAACAAAAGTTTTTTTGGCGAAAATAAATCCGGGCACTGACAAAAGCAGCAGTTGGGGCCCCGGTCTGGGCTTGGTTTTTTCTGACGAAGTGATAAAAATTAATCTTCGCCCCGGCCACAATGAAATCGGATTTTATGATGGTGAGGATGAAAAACGGATTTCAGATCTTGAGTCCGGAAAGCCGGTCTGGCTGCGGTTCGAATTACAAAATAATAAACTACTGGCTTCATATTCCTACAATAAAAAAGATTGGAAAAAAGCAGGAGAAACAAAAATCCTGGAAAGCCCCGAGTTGGTGCGAGTGGGCAAAATGGACCGGTCGGGGAAAAACAGAGACCACGCAAATAAGGGAGAACGCGGCCGCTGCAAGATAGAAGAGTTTTACATGCTTGGTGAAATACCCGAATCTGCAAAATTTGCCGGATTCGAAAAATTTAGTTTTTTGAAAAATATCACAGTCAACGTACATTATGAATTGTACGACGGACTGCCGGTTTTCAGCAAATGGATAACCGTGGAAAACAATGCTGAAAAACCGGTTACCATCAATTCGTTTAAAAGTGAAATTCTGGCTGCCACCGAACCCGAAAGCACGGTTGGTAACCGCAAACACTGGCTGCTGCCAAATATGACCATTGAAACCGACTACAATTTTGGAGGCATGTCATCAGAAAATGTGTTGCGTTCGAGCATTTCCTGGAAACCGGATACGCTCTACAAAACCCAAGTGAACTACCAGCGGAAGATGCCGGTTTTGCTGGAGGTTTCGCCAAAATATGGACCTGAACAGGAAATTCAGCCGGGGCATTCTTTTTCATCGTACAGAGTTTGGGAACTTTTGCATGACAGCTGGGACCGCGAGCGCAAAGGTCTCGAGCACCGAAGAATGATGCGCACGCTGGCGCCGTGGATAACCGAAAACCCCATTATAATGCACGTACGCAGTGCTGAAAATAAGGCGGTAAAAAAAGCCATCGATCAGTGTGCCGAGGTTGGATTCGAAATGGTGATTATGACTTTTGGAAGCGGTTTTAATGCAGAAGATGCAAGTGAAGAAAACTTGGAACGATTGAAAAAACTGGCTGATTATGCCCATTCCAAAGGAGTTGCTCTGGGTGGCTATTCCCTGCTTGCCAGTCGGCATGTGGGGGGCGGAAACGATGTGGTGATGCCCGAAGGAATGAAACCCCGGTTTGGGAATTCTCCTTGTCTGGAAAGTGATTGGGGGCACAACTATTTTGAAAAGCTTTACAACCTATACGAAAAAACCGGGCTCGATATTCTGGAACATGATGGTGCTTATCCGGGCGATGTTTGTGCCTCCACCGAACATCCCGGCCATAAAGGGATGGCCGATTCGCAGTGGAACCAGTACCGACGAATAACAGATTTTTACAAGTGGTGCCGGTCAAAAGGAATTTACCTGAACGTCCCGGATTACTATTTTCTGGCAGGCAGCAACAAAACCGGTATGGGGTATCGAGAAACCAACTGGTCGCTGCCACGCGAACAGCAGGAAATCATTGAAAGACAAAATATTTATGACGGAACCTGGCATAAAACGCCCTCAATGGGGTGGATGTTTGTCCCGCTGGTGCAGTACCACGGTGGAGGTGAGGCAGCAACCATAGAGCCCTTGAAAGAACATCTTGATCATTACGGTCAGCGATTGGCCAATTTGTTTGGAGCCGGTGTTCAGGCGTTTTATCGCGGACCCCGGTTATACGACGCGCCCGAAACAAAAGCACTGGTTCAGAAGTGGGTGAATTTCTACAAATCGCACCGCGAAGTACTTGATGCTGATATCATCCACTTGCGCCGTCCCGATGGCCGGGACTGGGATGGGATTTTGCATGTAAATCCAACCGGTGAAGAAAAAGGTTTGCTAATGTTGTATAATCCGCTGGATAAAAAAATCACCCGTGAAATTATAGTTCCGGTTTATTACACAGGGCTGCATGATAAGTTGGCGTTGGAAGACCATCATGGAAAAACGCAAATAGTTGATATTTCTCGTGATTATGAAATAATAATTGACGCAGAAATCCCGGCAAAAGGATGCCGCTATTTTATTATAAAATAATTTGTGTCTGTCTATAAAGTACCACTTGCTTCGTTACGCCTGCAATAGGTGCTAAGTCAATACTTCGGGGGAAATATTGCAAGTTTGAGATAATGAAACCTTTGAAGCTATACAGCTTTTTTGGTTATTTCTTTGATAATGAAATATTCGTTTTTGCGATTTTTTAGGATGCGAGGCCTTAGCGAAGGATTGATCTGTGTTCAGTCTTTTCTTTACTGATTGCTCTATGCAATAGTCTGTTAAACTTGGTAATGCCCTGTAATTTAATTGTTTAAAACAGGGGTGTTTCTCAGTTTAAATCACAGTGTATCAGTGTTATAAGAATTTTCTTACATCTTGCATCTAATAATCTAACGATCTATTGTTCTAAGGGAATCAATAATTAAATATACAAAACAATCGAAATGGTTAATAGTACTAAATCATCCAGAAGAAAATTTCTGAAAAAAGCATGGGTTGCAGGAGTTGGATTAATCTTTGATCCGCGTCCTTTTTTAGATAATAGCGGCGAGTTGGTTGTGACTCCAAAATCGTGTGCCCACTGAAATTTTTGCACAGACAAAGAATACATCAATTCATTGATTTTTTCTGAATAAACAAATCTTAGAAGATATGTATAAAACGATAATATTAAGTGTCTTTACAGTTTTTCTTTTTTACTCCTGCCAGGAAAAAATTGAAGGCACAGGTTTTGATGAACCAGCCAATCCCCAGCAGGCTGACCCCAAAGATTGGGAAGGTGTTGAGCCTGGTTTTCATGTTGCTTTCGGTAGTATTGATGAACGTTACGCCCACCATTTACCCCCTCCTCATAAACCATCTTTTAATTGGGAAAAAACTGCCTGGAAGGGAGAGCGGAAAAACCTTCAGCTAATGCTCTGGAGCAGTGAAACTGTTGAAAGTATTGAAGTAAAGGACTTTTTACTGAAAGGTCCGGATGGGGCGATTATTGCTTCGGAAAATATTGGTATTCATCCGGTGAGGTATGTGTTAACAGACGCATTTCTGTCGGGTTGCGGTTGGCGGGATAAGGACACCATTCAGTCTTCTTTGGCAGCCGACCTGCTCGAATATAACCAGGCATTCAACCTGGAAACCCAAACCTTACGCCCGGTTTGGATTACTATTGATGTCCCCGCCAATGTTTCGGCTGGCACTTACCAGGGAAAGATCAAAATATCCAGGTGGGGAGGGCGCTCAAAGAAATTGCCTTTAACATTAAAGGTTCGTGATCTAAATCTTCCTTCACCTGATGAATGGGGTTTTCACCTTGACCTTTGGCAAAATCCATTTGCTGTTGCACGATTCCATGAAACTGAAATGTGGTCACAGCAACATATGGATGCGTTGACGCCCTATTTGGAAAAACTTGCCGGAGCAGGTCAAAAATGCATTACGACTAGTATCCTTCATAAACCCTGGGGAGGACAAACCTATGATCAATATGAATCTATGATCAAATGGATTTATCTTGGCAACGACGAATGGGAATATGATTATTCTGTTTTTGATCAATGGGTTCAGTTAGCTATGGATGCCGGTATTAACGAACAAATTAACTGTTATTCCATGGTTCCATGGGGGAATCAGGTGCAATATTATGACAAAGATTCATTAGATTTTGTTACCGTTGAGGTGAAACCAGGGTCAAAAGAATACACAGAATTGTGGGAGCCTTTTTTAATTCACTTTCGTAACCACTTGAGGGAGAAGGGATGGCTCGAAAGAGCAACTATTGCAATCGATGAACGAGAGCTGGATGAGATGCAGGCCATGATCACCTTGATAAAAAGGGTAGCTCCGGAATTTAAGATTGCAATGGCTGGAGAATATCATGAAGAGGTCTCCTCTGAGATAAAGGATTTGTGTGTTTTTCATGTTCCCGATCTCGAAGAAGAGATTATTAAGGAAAGGGATGAGGAAGGGTTAAATACTACCTTTTATACGATGTGTGCTAAGCCTGAGCATCCGAATAATTTCACTTTCTCTCCCCCTGCTGAACAGGCCCTGTTAGGATGGTATGCAGCAGCAAAGGGGTTTGACGGTTATTTGCGGTGGGCATACAATTCCTGGGTCGAGGACCCTTTAAAGGATTCCAGATTCAGAACCTGGCCTGCCGGGGATACTTATCAGATTTATCCGGGTCCAAGGAGTTCCATTCGTTTTGAACGTCTTCGCGAAGGGATTCAGGATTACGAGAAAATTAAAGTGGTCCGTTCAATGTTGAAAACAAGGAATGATACGCTTGCTCTAAACAAAATGGATAGTATGCTCTCGATTTTTAGCCATGAAAATATTACTCAACCGAAGGCAGCTTATTTCTTAAATCAAGGCAAAAATCAATTTAATCAAATAATTAATGAGTTTGTAAAAAATAAATGAATCTGCAAATTGAATGTATTGGTTTTAAGAATTATAGCCAATGTATATAAGAATTTTGAGTTCTATTCGACCAATTACTTAAATAAATTATATAGGAATGAAACGAGCATGGCAAAGTTTGCCGGAACAAGAATGTGTGTAAATCATTGCATGCGAGCCTGCCTGGCGGCTTATGAAGGATGA
>JBNJFT010000055.1:0-14452 GCA_051747065.1 Bacteroidota bacterium
ATATTTACCTCTACTCCTAAAAATGCCTTTTTTAGGAGTATTCCAATATCATTGCACTTCTGCAAGGCAGGTATATTTTGATATATGGTTTTTGACTATTATTACCTGTATGATAAGTAAAAAATTCCTGACCGGATTTGATCCGGTTAAATCCATTGTACTTTTCACTATCTGTATTGAGGATCAGGTTGTATTTTCCCGGCTGATCCATAGGTGTTTGGTAATCTACCACTGAATTGGTGTGGTGAAAGTTGAATAAAGCTATATAGTTGCCTCTTCTGAAAACCAATATTTTGTCGTCATTATGAACATAGAGGAGATTTGGGTGACTCTGATGCAATTCTTTGTTTACAAGATTCATCATGTCTCTGTCAAATTCAGCGAGATCATGATATTTTAACTCCTTGTTGTCCCTTAAGCTCCATTGGCGCCGGCAATAGAAATATGACCAGTTATTCCCTTCTCTCGGAAAATCGATCCACTCTGGGTGTCCAAATTCGTTGCCCATGAAATTCAGGTAACCACTATCTGAGCTTGCAAACGTTGCCAGTCGGGCCATTTTGTGTAGTGCTATTGCACGGTCAATGATCAAGCTTTGATCCTCTTTACGCATATTTGTGTACATCTCTTTATCGGCTAGTTCAAAAATAAGAGTTTTGCCTCCTACGAGCGATTGATCGTGACTTTCAACATAGCTAATGGTTTGTTCTTCTGCCCGTTTGTCGGTGAGTTCATGCCAGAGTGTATCCATGTTCCAATCTTCTTCCTGCATGTCTTTGAGCATTTTAAACCAGTAATCGCTGACGCCCATGGCTTGCCGGAAGTTAAACTGACAGCCTCCTTCATCGGCAGGATAAACTAGTCCCGGCATTCCACTTATATCTTCAGCAATAGTTTTTGCAGAAGGCTTAACTGCATGGATAACTTTATTTGCCAGGGCAAGGTAGGTGTAGGCATCTGTGTCCACATATTGATTGAAATAGTCTTCGTATGAATTAAAGGTATATCCAATTCCGTGATGCTGATAGAGCATGCTTGTTATGCCATCGAAACGGAATCCGTCTACTTTAAATTCATCAAGCCAATAACGGCAATTCGACAGGAGAAAGTGTAACACCTCTGTTTTGCCATAGTCAAATAGCATTGAATCCCATGCGATATGTTTTCCTTTATCGCCGCTATGAAAGTATTGATAATCTGTTCCGTCAAATTGTGCAAGTCCTTCCACTACATTTTTTACGGCATGCGAATGAACGAGATCGATAATTACTGCGATACCATTTTTGTGTGCTTCATCGATCAGGTGTTTTAATTGTGAGGGAGTGCCAAATCTTGATGAGGGGGCGAAGAAATTGGAAACATGATACCCGAAAGATCCATAATACGGGTGCTCTTGTATTCCCATAAGTTGTATGGTATTATACCCTGCATCAATAATTCTTGGGAGTATGTTTATGCGGAATTCATCGTAAGTTGCTATTTTTTCTTCTTCTGATGACATGCCAATATGAGCCTCATAAATCTTGAGAAAGGAATGATCGGTATTGTAGTTGGGGTATTTCCATTCGTATTTGCTTGTCCAGGCTTGTCCGTTAAATATTTGTGTGTTTTCATCCTGAACAACTCTTCTTATGTAAGCCGGAATTCGGTCGCCTTCTTCACCATCCCACTGCATTTTTAGACGGAAGAGGTCTTGATCATTTATAGCTTCTTTATTGAGCTCTAATTCCCAATCGCCCCGATTGTTAATCCGTGTAAGTTTATAATCTTCACGAATTTCCCAGTTGTTGAATTCACCGATCATGTAAATTGCTGTTGCGTTTGGCGCCCATTCTCTGAATGTCCATTTATTGTTTCTGAAATGGAGTCCGTAGTATTCGTGAGCTGAAGCAAAATCCTGAATGGGTATTTTGTTCCCTGTTAATTTTTGTTCCTTTTGTTTGATTTTTTCTTTTCTCTTTTCTATAAAGTTAAGATAAGGAACAATGTACGGGTCGTCTTTTAGTGTGTTTTTTTTCTTCAAAGTAATATTGTTTAGGGATTTGGGATTTATATGACCAGAGGCCTCTCTAACATTTTTTCATACAGGCCTGTATATTTTTTTGCTGTTTCGGCAAGGCTGAACTTTTTTATGCTTTCTTTCATTATTCTTGAAATCTGATGTTCTTTTAATTCTTTGGGTTGATCATAAAATTTCATTGCTTCATTTATCGCCCATTCCAAACCTTGCGCGTCAAATACTTTGAATATGAAACCATTGCCAGTTTCGTGGCTGATATCCAGGTGTGTTACTGTATCATGTAGTCCGCCTGTGTCAAATGCAATTGGTAATGAGCCAAAGATGGAACCGATCATCTGGGGCAAACCACAAGGTTCAAATTTGGAAGGCATTAGCGTAAAATCGCTTGCAGCATAAGCAAGGTGTGAAAGTTCTTCATTGAAATTCACTATTGCTACGCGGTCAAAGAAATCATGGAAGCGAACAATGTCTTCGAATATTTTTTGATAGCTGCCATTTGCAACGAATACAATCTGTAAATCTTTGTGGTAATATGTGGAAATCACATTATATAAAATATGAGCCAGAAGATCACAACCTTTTTGTATTGGGTCCAGCCTTGAAGGCCAGAAAAGTAACGGAGCATTTTCATTCTGGTTAAAATTAAGTTTTTTTTGTATGGCGAGTTTGTTTTGTTTTTTTCCTTCCGTATGATTAGTGTGATTATAATTCATCACCATGTTTGGGTTATTTTGTGGATTGAATATTTTATCCGGTGCGTTTATTATACCAAATGCGCAGTTTGCATGCATTTTATTCGTTATTTCTTCCCTTATGTGCCGTGGAATAAAATCGTGTTTTCCGTCTACAATCTCTTTTAAAAAGGTAGGACTGACAGTATTTATAAAGTGCCCGGCAAATATTCCGCTGGTTAGCAGGTCTACCTGGTTAGTCTCTCTGCTTTCTTCATAATTGTATGGAGTACGGAAAAAAAACAGGTTTTGCCAGAATTCTGCAGCATCAATGCCGCGGTCTTCAATGTGTGAAATAAAGAGTTTCCTGGTATGAATGTTGTGGATTGTGAACAAGCAGGGGATTCCTCTTCTTCTTGCCATGGCTGGTATTAAACCGGTCATCCAGTCGTTACAATGGATTAAATCTGGTTTTACAAAAGGTATGATATTGTTAATCACCTCACGTTGAAAGGCTAATGATAAATTGGAGGATTCTTCACCATAACTACTGTAAACAGTATCGCGATAATAAAAGATGCGGTCTTCGGCAAAATGAATTTTTGACTCAGGAAGCTTTTCCTGAAAAATCCTTAATTCGTCTTCTATCAGTTGCCCTATATCAATGTGAAACATTTTACGGTAATGCGGAAGGGCTACGTGGACGTCGGCTCCCAGGTCATATAATTCAGAAACCAAGGATGCTGAAACATCTGCCATTCCACCTGCTTTTGCAGATAAAACGTTTGCCATATTCCCCATTTCTTTGGGCAGATATGTGATTTCTGGTGTGATTATTAGAATAACCGGATTTTTGTGTTTTTTTCTGATCATATTTAAACGTAATAATTTATTTTGTTAAATGTCTGCCCATGTAATCAGGCCGGGGATGGAATTTTTCCAGTTTTTGTCTTTGGGCACTACTCTGACGGTGAATCCGTATCTTCCTGAGTATTCACAATTAATTACTGCGGAATACTGGATTTTTCCGTTTTCGTGTTTTTGATCAAGATTCATTTTTGTTATGCTGGGCTTTTCAATAAAATTAAGTGGCCCGAGGGGCCCATAAAATACTTCAGCTTCAATCAAATCCGGGTCGATTTCATCGGCAAAAACAATGGATGTCACAGTGAATTCTTCACCAACACGGAGCGAAATTAAGTCTTTATCTGTCTTGAGTTCTTTAATGGTAATCTTTTGCCAGTTGTTTTTTAATGTTAGAAAATCTTTAGTTTTCTGTTTACATTCTCCAAAATTGTTCTTAATTAATGAATTATAGTCTTTGTAAGCAGGAATATAGGTTTTGTCCCTGTATTCCATGAGCATTCTGAAACTAGAGAAATAGGAAAGTGCTGTTTTAAGGGATTCTTTCATCATTGTAACCCAAACTTCCGGAACTTGTCCCTTTTTACTTTCATAATAGAGAGGAATAATTTCATCTTCAAGAATGTGGTAAAGGTGTTGAGATTCTTTGTGATCCTGATAGTTATGGTCTGCATAAGTTTCCCCGTGGCCAATTGCCCATCCGTTATCTCCGTTATATGCTTCATCCCACCAACCATCGAGGATGCTGCAATTTATTACTCCGTTTAAAGCTGCTTTCATTCCTGATGTTCCACTGGCTTCTCTTGGCCTTCTTGGAGTGTTCAGCCACACATCAACTCCCTGAACTAACCTTTCTGCAATAAACATATCGTAATCTTCCACAAATACAATTCTTTTGCTCAGGGTTTCATCTTTGGTCAGGTTGTAAATCTCCTTGATTAGCTCTTTTCCGGTATTATCCTGAGGATGAGCTTTACCAGCAAAAATGAACTGCACTGGATATTCTTCATTAGTTATTAATTTTTTGAAGCGCTCTATGTCATGCAACAGAAGAGTTGCTCTTTTGTATGAGGCAAAGCGCCTGGCGAAACCAATAGTAAGCGTATCATTTTCGAGGATGTCCTGGGTGCGTTCAATTTCCTTTCTTGGGGCACCTTTCGCTTTAAGAGCGTTAGTCTGGCGTTTCCTGATTGTAGCTATTAACCTTGAACGCGCTGTTAGGTGTGCATGCCAAAGCTCTTCAGGTAATAAAGTGTTTATGCTTTTTAGTTCATTTTCGGTAATAAGATTTTTGTCCCAGCCACTGCCAATATATCGCTCCATGAGTCTTGTAATTTCTTCGGATGCCCATGTTGACAAGTGAACCCCATTGGTGATATGGCTGATCGGTATTTCTTCTTTTGAATGTTCTGGCCAAAGATGTTGCCACATTTCCCTGGATACTTTACCATGCAGCTTACTAACCCCATTTGAATAAGCAGTGGTTGTGAACCCCAGAATGGTCATTGAAAAATTCGTTTCACTGTCTTCTATTTCCTTAGGCCCGGGTATTTGAGCCAATGAAAAGATTTCTTCGGGAGTGATTGCATAATCCTCCATGATTGGATCAAGGTGTTTTTTAAGTATGTCTGGTTTAAAGGTTTCATGCCCTGCAGCAACTGGTGTGTGGGTAGTGAATATTTTTGTTCGTGATGTAAGTTCCAGGGCTTCATCAAAAGTTAGGTTGTGATTTTGTATGAGTTGGTTCAATCTTGCTATATTCAAAAATGCTGCATGACCTTCATTAATATGACAAGCTTTGGGATTATACCCCATTTTCTTTATCGCTTCTAACCCTCCAATTCCCAAAAGCAATTCTTGCCGCAATCGGTTGGTTCTGTCTCCTCCGTATAGTTGTGAAGTGATATCCCTGTGTTCGGGTTTGTTCTCAGGAATATTGGTGTCAATGAGGTAGAGCCTGGTTCTTCCTACTTTTACTAACCAAACAATAGCTTGTGCCTGTCCGTCCGGGAATTTTAATTCTATTACCAACTCGTTGCCTTCTTTATCTATTGCTCTTTGCATGGGCATATACTCGAGTTTGTTAGGAGGAAATTCTTCTTCCTGAAATCCATCATTGTTAAGATGCTGACGGAAATAACCTTCTCTGTAGAAAAGCCCGATGCCTATTAAGTCCATATTAAGGTCAGATGCAGTTTTTAAATGATCTCCTGCTAAAATGCCAAGTCCGCCTGAATATATCCGCAGGCTTTCGTGTAACCCGTATTCCAGTGAAAAGTATGCGATGTATTCTCCATTTGTTCTTTTATCCTTATCGCTATTTATTTCTTCCTCAAATTCCTCTTTTATTTCTGCAAGTTGATTCAAAAATCCTTCGTCCTCAGCTAATTCTTCCAGTCTTTCCTGTGGAATAAGAGATAATAGGGCAATTGGATTTCTTTCACAGTCATACCAGAGGTTAGGGTCGATTCTTCTAAACAGGTTCTTGGCACTTGTTTTCCATGACCACCATAAATTCCAGGAGAGAGTTTCGAGGAATTGTATATTACCGGGTATTTTCGGGGCAACGTTAAAAAACTTTAATTTGTTCATTTTTAGTTTGTTTTAAATAGAATTGTCTTTGTAAGTTACATAATTTAACAGATAAAAGCGATATTTAATTTATAAATTGAAAGAAAAGGAAATGAATCTCCTGGCCTTTTTGGGATGGATTTTAAAATTATGTAAAAGATGAAACTGCCGGAAAATTAGCAGTTTAGTTTGTGAATTCTTAATAGCATCGTTTCTGTTTTCGGCTGGGATAACCTGAAATCAGCAGAAATAGTGTGTAATTTGTCAGGTTTTTAAAACACTGTTTAATGAACCAAGCGAGTTAGGAACCCATTCATCACAATTCGGATCAACGCTCCATTTTCCATTGATGATAAACTTGTATTCATAGCGCTTGTGCCGGCCTAATAACATTGTTCCTTTAAATACTCCGTCATTGTTTTTATTTGTTAACTTTTTTTTAGGTTCCCAGTTGTTAAAATCTCCGGCAACGTAAACTTCGCTGCCTGGCTCGGCTTTTACTTGAAAAGTCACTCTTTTTTTTGTTGTAGTTGCTGTTTTGGTCATTTGTTTTGTTTTTAAATAAATAAATAAGGAAATTAAAAATCCGCCCCGAAACGAGATAGTATAGAATATAAGAAGCTGTCGGAGACAGGGATAATTCTTGAATTATTCGGACTAATATGTATTACAAAAATACTGTATTTTTGTTTACAAGTCAATTTTTTTGTTAATCAATGGATTATAAATAATTTTTATTCTTATGTTTCCATAATAAAGATTGTTATATTCAATTTATTCATTTTTTGTGAATAATTCAGGTTTAAGAGGGGTGATTTTCATCTATGTAAAAATTTTCAACAATTTTGCGACCCGGTAAAATTCCGTTATGCTCCATCCCTGTGCATAGCAGCCTTTTTGAAGGTGTGGATAATTTCCATCAAGAATTTCTGGTAATTGATTGATACACCCGGAATTAAAAAGTTTTATTGAGGTTGATAGAATGTCGCTGGCTCGTGAATAGGCTTTTTCTCCATAGATTTTTACCAACGCTTCACAATAAGAAGGAAAAGGCCATGTCCAGGCTGTTCCGTTATGGTAAGCTGGTTTCCTTGATGAGTCCTCATTCCCGGAATATCTACCTGCATAGGGATGTGAAGGATTGTTTACCAATTTATTCTGATGATATATGGGAAGTTCATATTCCGTTTCTCTGTCAGCCAGGGTGCGTATCGCTCCGGGAATGAGCAGTTCTTCGCAGGAGGATAAAATTTCACCGCAGATATTAACATCGTTGATTGCCTCGAATGTAATAGCAAATAACTGATTCGGCCGCAGGTGGTCATCCGGAGCGGCCTCTCTGGCAGGCTGAAAACCTTTTGTATGCAGGCAGTCTGAAAGATACATTTGTGTTTTAGGAACTTGCCTGCTGGTTTTATTGTTGATTAGAAAGTAATATCTAATGGAATGCTGAACTTTTTTATACAGGTCCTCCCATTGTTTTTCATCCGGGAATAATGAAGATAGCAATTTAAGTGCATGAAACCATAATGCTTGAATTTCAATCGGGTATCCTTCTCTCGGAGTACCAGCAGGATGATTTGTGTCCATCCACGTATAATGGGTGGGGCTATAGATCAACGCACTTTCCGGGTCCATTTTTATTCCGTTTGGCGTTTCGTTTATGTAATGCTCTGCTATTGAGCGCAATACCTCTTTTAATGTTCTCCCGTTACAATCCATATCGTTGACAATATCCTTTTCCTGTTTTAAAAGGCCGTCAACAGCAACAAATAGCCAAAGCGGTGCATCAGACGTATCCCGGTTTGATGTGTCGCCACCACGGATCAGGTTTGGCAATGTCCCTTCCTTTTCGAATGAGGCAAATTCTTTGATTATACTTTTTGCTTCATTTTTGAAACCCGCCGAAATAATTCCTCTCAGGCAAATTAATGTATCTCTTCCCCAGTCGGTAAACCATGGATAGCCCGCAATAACTGTTTTGTTGGAATTCCGTTCTACAATAAATTTTCTTATGGAACGCTTTAATACTTTCCCGATATCATGAATTTCCGGTAAAAATTTGATGTCTGATTTTAATTTATAGCGTAAGCCAGTTAAATGTTTAATGCTTTTTTGCAGGCCGGCCGCTGCATATATTGTTGTTTCTTCATTAGCTTTCAGTGAAATTGAAAAATAGCCCGGGCTAAACAAGTCACTGTCTCCATCCATTCCACGCTCTTTTTCTACAGGGTGGGGTACCATGTATTGCCATTCGTCTTCTCTTGTGAAATTTCCATTTTCAATGTCAATTATTAGCACCTTATCTTTATCGCCGAAATTAAAGCCCTTTTCGTGATGCTCTGTGTTTTTAGGCCATTTTTGCTCTGCGCCGGTGAAAGCTTTTGTGAGTTCATGGTGATTTCGGTTTTCAATATCCGGGCGGATAATGATTGTTACCGCCTGATCAGCAGGAGGAGCTGAAATATCTGTTTTATTTAACCGTTTGATCTGAGTAGTCAATAAGTTTTCTGATTCATCGAATTTGAATGTCATGGTTATTGGAGCATGCAGGCCTCCGCCCACAGGCATTTCAAAGTAGTATTCGGTTGTGTTTTGGTAATGCTCAAATGATTTCTGGTATTCTTCCGTAATTGCTCGTGAAAAACCTTTATACATTGTCCAGCCCCTGATGCGCGTCAACATTATTTGCCTGTCTTCCGGGAATTTTTCATTCATATTGGCTGAGATCATTCCATCATATTTACTCTGAATATTGGAAAAAGCACCCCTGAGGGAGGATATCCCGCTTTTATTGTTGACTGCCAGAGATAAAAGGGTTTTGTTGTTATGAATATCACTCTGGCCAAATTTATTTTTATTGTTGAAAAGTTCTTCTTTACGCGCTACTAGGAGATGTCCGGTTTCTTTTATAATTTCTCTTTCCTGGATAATTTCTAATTGTATTTGAAATTCGGGGTTTGCCTTTTCAAAAAGTTTTGGGGGGATGATTGATACGAAATATTCATCTTCCAGATGATAACTTTCTCCCGAAATAATGCTGTAGTTTTGATTTTGTAACTTGTACCGGAACTTATGGGAAGATTGAATTAAAAGAGGCGTACCGTCCGGAATGGTGACTTCTCTTTTTGCATCTTGCGGATATAGCCATTTTATGACAGGTGGCCTTTCTTCAAAATTAGAGAAGAAAAAACGATAAGGATTTTCTTTAAACTCTTGCATTTTACTTTCAATGAACTTTTCGGAAAGATTATCCTGGAAAGGTTCAAATAATGCAATCAGTTGCTTCTTTAGTGCTCTTTCTGATTTTATTTTTTTGCTGTGCTCGCCAATTTTATCTTTAGCTATTGTCTGCAGGTAGTTGTCATTGTTTGTCAATGCGATTATCTGATAGGGATTAAGGCCGATAATGTAATCCCTCTCATTATCCTTTAATTTAATTTCATCACCTGTAATCAGGTCAATATGAGTCTTTAGAAAATGGCTGCCCATTTCTTTATCAATGTAAACATTGTTTTCTGTATCTGAGAGATTCGCAACGATTGCCAGCTTATCCCTGCTCTGAACAGGCTCCCGCAAATATGCGATGCTGTTGTTAAAGCTGGTATGCATTTTTGTTATCCGGGTGCCACTTTGAAAACCGGGATGTGTTTTGAGAATATTATTAAGGAGTTTAATGAATTCTGCCTGGTTTGCTTCGTTACCCCAGTTCATTGAGGTTAATCGGTGAACATCGATTTTTTCATCGGCAAACCACTCTACTCCGCATGTAATGGCAAATGTACCTGTGTCAGAAAGAAGGGCAGTTAGTCCATTCCTTAGCCTGGAGAATGCTTTGGAAACTGAGGCTAATCTTTCGTTGTCGTGAGTTTCTGAAAAATTGACTAAGGGGCCTTTCTTTAAAGATATTTCTGAGAACTCACTTATGTACCAGTCCATTTCTTCCTGGTTGTAATTCTGAAACATTTCCGAATAAGCCCAATTCAGGTTAGATTCTGTGAGCAAGTTTTCGGTTGTTTCTTTTTTTCCTCCAAGTCCTTCCAGTAGAAAAATGGTTTCCGGATACTGAATCCGTACTTTGGAGATAATATATTTCCATGCTTTTTCAGGTATCATATAACCCGCATCACATCTGAATCCGTCAACTCCTTTTTCGCACCAGAAGAGAAACACATCAGCCATGTATTTCCATAATCCTTTTTTTGAGTAATCAAGTTCGGAAAGGTCGCTCCAGGTTATTCCCCATGCACCCGGGGAAATGAACCTGCCTTTATTGTCTTTTATGAAATAACCGGGGTGATGTACTTGAAGTTGAGAAGCCCAACCGGTGTGATTTGCAGGTATGTCCATGAACAATCTGGCGCTTTTGGCGTGTACAGCATCAGTTAGTTCTGTGAATTGTTGGATTGGAGTGGTTTTTTCATCGAATTCAGCCAGGGCAGGGTCAACATTATAAAAGTCAAGCGAGGCATAAGGGCTGCCGAATAATCCCATTCTTGCATAAGTTGTCGGCACGGGGTGGATTGGCAATAACATAATTATGTCAAATCCCAGCTCATCAATTATAAAGTCAAGTTTGCTGATTAGGTTTCTGAATTTTCCCGATTCCGGAATAATTGTAAGTTTATCTTTCTCGGAAGAATAATGCTTCAGGCTGTCATTGATCTTTGTAATCGTCTCCTCTTCCATAAATAATCTGACAAAAGCGCAATATATTGAATTTCCAATAGTTGTTTCAGCAGGCTCTACCTTTATGAAGATGTTTTTCCCTTCAGGCCAAACAGGCTCATTGCCTTCATCAGGAATAAAACAGGCTTTTGCTTCAAAATAACCAATTGAAGTTAGCGGCAGTTCGATATAATAAGAACCCGGATTTTTCCGGGTCATGGCAAAATCTCCCCATTCCTGATAACGCCTTGGAATATTTGCCTCTGCCTTGTCGATCGTTTCGAGCCTTTTCTTTTCCGGGCTGAACAGATTTGTACGTAAATAAGCTTTTCCTTTGATCTCTGTGGATAGAGTAAGTTCAATGAGTATAAAATCACCCTCCCTGTATATTAATTGGTTGCCGGGCCGGGGGTTTTGGTTAACTGAAAGATGCATTGTATGAGTCTTGATATTTTGAGAAAAGTATTGTAAAAATACAACAATTTGAGATTATTGGCGGTTTATTTTATGTTTATTTTTCAGGGAGAAATAAAGAAAAGATGCCATTTTTAGCTGTCTGGCAAAAATGGCATCCCTTTTATTGATAGGTAACTGTTTTAGTTATCAAAAATTTCAAATGAATGAGGTTTCAGTGTGACAGTAAGTTTGTTTTCTTTTATCTGCCATTTCGAGTTGAAATTTTCTCTTAATGCATAATCTTTCAGGTAATCCGGCAGTTCTATGCTTATATCCTTAGTTTCTCCTGATTTATTGAAGAAAATCACAGAAGCATTGTTAAAATATTTTCTGGCATAAACAAACGTGTCGTCTGTGGTTTTCAGGAATTTGAAATCGCCGTAAAGAAGTTCAATATTCCCTTTTCTTAGGTTTATAAGTTTTTTGGCAATCTTTTTTGTTTCTTTTTCGTGATCCGAAAGATCATCAAAACGCATATCTCTTCGGTTGTCCGGATCGCCAGCTCCGGGCATTCCAATCTCATCACCATAATAAACTACAGGAACACCGGGAATTGTCATTATGAAAGCGGTTAAAGATGAGAGTTTTTTGTAACCGACGGTGTCTTCCACTTCAATATCTCTTTGCCAGCCTGCAGCTTTTCCGTCTTCATCAAAATCAAGGGCGCCGCTTGCATAAGAAATAAAACGCGGAATATCATGGTTGCCTGTTATATTCCCCATCAATGAATGCCAGCCGTAGTATGAAAAAGATTCTTTTACCGATTGTTCGATTGTTTTAAAAGATTCGTCATCTTCTGCGAATACACTTCTGGCATCGAAATACAGGTTAAAATCAAACTGCCCGTCGAGTTTGCCGTTTCCAACATAGTCGCCTATTAATTCTCTGCTTCCGAAGGTTTCTCCAATCTGGAGGATGTCTTTTTCCTTTTTTGTCTCCTTTCTAAGCTTGTGGGTGAGGGTTTCCCAATAATTCAGAGGAATATGTTTTGTGGCGTCATGCCTGAAACCATCAAGATTGTATTCTTTGATCCAAAATAGAGCTGAGTCTGAAATGGTTTCAACGACTTCTGATTTTCGCAGGTCGAGGGTTGGAAGGAAAGTATCAAACCATGTTGTTAGCCTTTGTTCATCCCAGATTCTGATGTTTGTGTCTCCGTTTGGTAAAATCATATCCGTAGCCCATTCAGGGTTCTCTTTGTAGAGCGGATTTTCCTCGTGAACATGATTAGATACAAAATCCAGAATTATGCTGATGTTTTTATCATGAGCCGTATCAACCAGGTTGTGAAGCGCTTCCGAATCGCCAAAGCGATGGTCTACCGTTGTTAAAGTTACAGGCCAGTATCCATGATAACCGGAATATAACCGGCGTGGTTCAGGATATTCGCGGTAGGCCTTTTTGGGATTTTGAGTAATAGGTGATATCCAGATTGAGTTGAAGCCCATGTCAGTAATATAATCATCTTCGATTTTTTTCCTGATCCCATCAAGATCGCCACCATGATAGTTTGCCTTATCGTGCACTTTTGGATTATCCAGTGGTTCGTCATTATCAGGATTGCCATTGTTAAAACGGTCAACCAACGTGAAATACATAATAGTCGAGCGTTTATCGCCACGTGTGATGTTTTCTGTTGACTCTACTACATCACCGTTTTGCAGTGGAATGAATAAATCGTTAGATCTTTCGTCTTCATTGCAGGCATAAACTCTGAGGTAAGATCTTTCTAATTCTGTTGCTTTGCCGGGAACTTTAATTGTAATCTTATTCTCTTTGATTTTAGGCTCTAGTCTGTTGTTTTGCCACAAAGCAAAAACTTTATCTATATTCCCGCTTTTTTTGATTTCTATCTTATTTTCTATCGATTTGTCTGTAATGAGGTGAGGTTTGGCATTTTGTTCTTCCTTTTCAACTTTGAACACCGAGTTGTATCCACCTTGATTGTTGTCGGTTTTTTCGGGATTTGTTGGGTCTACCATCCATTCCTCGTCAGCTACGATTTGGTATTGGTATTTGCCGGGGTTGAGGAACAATTGTGTTTGCCATTTTCCATCCTTTTTTTCCAGTTCTGTTTCTTCTGGTGTCCATTCGTTGAAATTGCCGGCAAGTTGAACTTTTTCATAATTATCTTTTTCAGGTTCAAATGTAAATGTGTAAGAAACTTTTCGGCTTTTTATGAGCAAAACTGAATTGTAATTTTCTCCTGTCCACACTTTCATTTCAGATATTGGAGGAAGATTTTCATCATCGATTGTGAGTTTAAGTTGATTGTCTTTTTCCTGAAACTGATGATCGATGCTTTGGTGGAAAGTAAATGAGTCAATTTTTGCCGGATTTCTGAAAAAGCCGGATACGTCAATTTTGTCATTGCCCGGTGATAATCTGATTGGGTCAGCTATTCCGTAAAATTCATCGCTGCCGGAATACTGGTCTTTTTCTTGTTTATTACCACAGCTAAACAAGACAAGAGCTATGATAATCAGGCTTATTGTTTTTTGCATCATGCTTTTATATTTTATCATTTTGGGTTATTGTTGTCAAGGCCGATGATTACAGCTGATTTTGGACTTATCTTTAATGTATTCAGATCTTCAACCTTTTCTTCTGTAAGAACATTAATGCCGGAAGTTCTTCCTTTTAAACATTCCCGGAATCTTTCAGTATCTATCTTTGCTGATTCTTCGGAGTTCCCGTTGAGTGCCACCATAATCGTTTTTTCTTTATTGTGGCGAAAATATACATAAAATTCATTACGAGGCAAAAAATGAGTTAGTTCACCTGTATGAATTACCTTTTCATTTTTTCTCCAATTTAGCAATTTTTTCATGAATGATTGGGCTTCTTTCTTTTTTTCTGCGATTCCTTTTCCGGTGAATGCATTTTTTTCATCATCCGGCCAGCCTCCCGGAAAATCGCTGCGGATTACGCCATGATCGTCTGTATCCGGATTGGCTTTTAGAATTTCCGTGCCATAGAAATATTGTGGAATTCCGCGTGTAGTAGCCGTGAAAATTATACCCAATTTGAATAGTTTCAGGTCTTCGTCAACTTGTGTGTAAAATCTGCTCATATCGTGATTGTCAGCGAAAACAATCAGGTTGGAAGGATCCGGGTAAATAAAATCATTGGCCAGGCTGTGATATAGGTTAATCATTCCTGAACCCTGGCCTTCTTCATTGGTTAAGGCAGAAGACAGTGC